>NZ_JBFTLD010000305.1:0-7354 GCF_056396265.1 Allobosea sp. 05T422_2
GCTTAGTGGGGAAACCCGCTTAGTGGGGAAACCCGCGCGCCTTGGCAGGATCGGGCGCTGCGATGAATCCGGCTGCCGAGATAGGGAAGGCTACCGGATCAATCTGGCATTCGGATGTGATGAGGCCAGCGTCGAGCCTATCGGTCTTACTCGTCGATTGATCCGAGCCCATAGCACCAACTCCTCCGAGATGTGTAGTCGCGACTCGTGCCGCCGAGCCAGGACAGGTCATCGAGCACCGTCCCCAGCCCGCGGTCGTTCCGAACCGGCTCGACTTCCACGACTGATTGACGGTCACCGTCGGTCTGGTGAAACGAGAGGTCCCCCGCTTCCTGGTCGATCACAAGCACCGAAAGCCTACCCGACCAGCACGCAGCGGTGTCCATGGAGATTCGATTTTCGGTGACCATGGGACGCCCCTCTTCAATGACCGAATGGCCGTGCACGATGACGCGATCCAGTCTGCCGTGATGGGAAAAGAACGGTTCCTTGATCCACATCAGGTCCTTGGCGCTCTGGTCACCCAGCGGGACGCCCGGTCTGATCCCCGCATGCACGAACGCGAACGGTCCGTCGTCGATCATCAACGAGGAACGCCGGAGAAGCCCGAGGTGGCTCGAATGATCTTCAAGGATCAGCCGCCTCGCCTCGTCGACGTCGAGATTCGTGTAAGAGTCGAGGGTCTCCATTCCGCCGTTGTGAAACCAGGTGCGGACTTCGCGCCGATCACCCTCGAGGTAGCGGAGAAACCAGTCATCGTGGTTTCCGCGGAGGAATACCGACGTCGGATGGTCTGCAAGAAGGCGACCGACAACGTCGAGGCACCCCTTGCTGTCATGGCCACGATCGACGATGTCGCCGAGGAGCACGATCCGGGGCGGCCTTCCCCTGTGCGCGGCGTCGCGCTCCACGAAGTCGAGGATAGCCTGAAGCAGGTCGGAGCGACCGTGCACGTCGCCGATGGCGTAGGTGAGAGGCATGATAATCGATCGCTATTGGACATTATCTCCAACTTGCGGAGATTAGACCAGAGAATCGCCGCAGAATTTGCGGAGATTGAAGAGGCGGCCCGGTTATTACCACTTTCGCAGGAATGGTAATAACAACCGGTTCGACAGAAGCCCTGCCACCAAAAGTTTGCAGCTGCAAACTTTTGGTGCGAACGCCGCCGGCATAGAGCGACCGCAGTCGATGCGCACAGGCTGGGGGCGCCGCTCATTGTTTGCAGCTGCAAACTTCTTGGCGAGCTCGGGCTGACTTCCTCGGCGAGGTAAACCCCATAAATGACAAAGGGCCCGGAAATGATTGCGATCTCTCAGGAGATTCAGGAGGCATTGACTTCGAATTGGCATCGGAGCCGCCAGGACAAGAGTTTTGATCCGACGCCGGTGTTGAAGCTATTCCTGCCATGGGCGCCGGTTACGTGGCTCGTCTCTGAAATGAACCCGCGCGATCGAGACAGCCTATTTGGGCTCGCAATTTTTTCGGATGAGGCGGAGCTCGGCGACTTCAGTCTGGCCGAGATTGCTGCGCTGGAAGGTCCAGCAGATCTCCGCGTCGAGATCGATCAGCACTGGCGGGCTCAGAAGACGCTAAACCAGTACTTGGCCGAGCACTCAGCCTAGCTGCCGGCGATTTGCAGCTTCAAACTAGTCCTGGCCGGTCGGAGGGCGGTGGCCCGACCGATCGCACCGCGCTTGCTTAACGTACGTAATTGAGTACAATAGCGAGATGCGAACAACGTCCTACACCGACCTGCGAAAGAACCTAGCCACCATGCTCGACAGGGTGACGGAGGATCATGCGCCAATGCTCATCACCAGGGACAAGGGAAAACCTGCGGCGGTGCTGATGTCGCTCGAAGATTACGCCTCTTATGAGGAAACGCGCTATCTCCTCCGGAATCCGCGCAATGCCGACCGGTTGCTCAAGGCCGTAAAGGAGCTCGATGAAGGCAAGGGAACCGAGCGCGTCCTTGCCGAATGAAGCTCGTTTTCCACGAACAGGCCTGGGAGGATTACCTGCATTGGCAGGCGACCGATCCCAAGCTCCTGGTCCGGCTCAACGGGCTCATCAAAGAATGCATGCGCACGCCATTTAATGGCACCGGCAAGCCGGAGCCGTTGCGCGGTCCGCTGTCGGGCTGGTGGTCGCGACGGATCACACAGGAGCACCGCTTGGTCTATCGGCCGAGTGAGGGCGGTCTAATGATCGCGCAGTGCCGATATCACTACTGATGGCGCGTCCGCGAGGGCAGGTAGACGGGCCCGTGATACCTAAGAATGTATAAAGTGGAACGATACGCGCCTGAGAGTTAGGGGTCATCTGGCAGTGATCGACAAGAAGTCCATCCACCGGCTGTCTAAGCAGTTTGGCGCGCCTCAGAGCGAATTGGTCAAACTGATCGACGATATTACTAAAATAGTTGTTGAAATCGCGGGGCTCCAAAAAAGAAGCCATAAACTGGTTCAAGAACCAACCTATTCCGGGGTACTCAGGGAAAACAGCGTACGATCTCGTTTGCGGGGGTGAAGCAAATCTCGTTCTAGAATATTTAGAGGCGGTGCGTGCAGGGGTATATGCATAAACCTGCTGATGGAGTGAATTACCCTTACAGAGATCATTCAATCATCGCGGCCTCCGTCAAAAGATTGGGCGATTTCAGACGATCGTAGTGCCTCTTTTACGCCGACTGTCGCGGCGCGTTGTAAAAACTCGGCCCGTTCAAGACCCTCAAATTTGGCAGACCGATCAATGCGAGTGAGATCCTCTGCGGAGAATCGTAGCTCGATTGTCACGGGTATGCGTTCGGTGGCGGGATCTTCCAAGCAATCACCATGAGAGAAGAGCGCAGTGAGAATCTGGATTCTATCCGATTTGCATCTTGAAGGGTTCCCATTTCCTTCGGCATTCGCTCCTCCCCGTCCGGCGTTCGATGTCCTGGTGTCGGCCGGCGATATTTGGCAGGGGAATATCCCGGCCGGATTCCAATTCCTGCGCCACCTGGCCGGAGACAGGCCCGTCATTGCAACGCTCGGCAATCACGAGCATTGGCGAGGCGAACCGAGTGCGACGATCGCCGCCGCTCGGCGCGCTGCCGAAGCCAATGACATCTCACTGCTCGAGGGCGACGCAACCAACCTCCAGGGCGTGCAGTTTCTCGGCGCTACGCTCTGGTCCGATTACAGTCTGGCAGGAGCCATCGATGCTACAATGCCGACTGGTGAGGACATTCGGTTTCGCGACGGAACGGGGGAGCGTCCCTTTCGCGTTCAGGATGCTCAGCAGCTGCATCACTCAAGTCGCGAGTGCTTGCGACATCTCATAGACCAGGAGACCTCTTTCCCTCGCGTGGTTGTAACTCATCACGCTCCGCACCCTGCCTGCGTAGCGCCGGCCGACACCGGAAAATGGATCGCCGGAAACTGTGCGTCTGACCTATCCGAGCTGACGGATTCTGGCTGCGCCGAGATGTGGGTGCACGGCCATGTTCATCACAGCATCGACATGCGCCGGCCAGGCGGAACACGGATCCTCTGCAATCCAGCCGGAGCCTTGTTCTCCAATTCGGCGTTTGACGAGAGCCTGGTGGTCGAGGTCGCCAACTAAGCCGGGTCGGTTCGAACTTTGACGTCCGCAAATCAGCTATTCTGTCTCCTCTGAGTGGCAAGCTGGGAGCACATTGATGGAAAGGTCACCTGAGGAACGAGCTCGCGTAAGCGCGCCGGCACTCCGCACGTTCTTGAACATCGCGGACCGCTGGGAATTGTCCTCGGCCGACCGGCTCGCGATTCTGCAGTGCGACGCGGCTCAGTTTCACGACTGGTCGACCATCGCGCGCACACACGGATCACTCGTCCTTGAAACTGCTGTCCTGATGCGGATCTCTGCGCTTCTGGGTCTCTATGCGGATCTGCAGCATCTTTTCGCATCACCGGATCAACAAAGGGATTGGCTGTTTGATGACCATAAGACGGCGCCATTCAACGGGCGGACAGCCCTGGATCTTCTAAGCGGCACACTCGACGACCAGCTTGCTGTGCGGAGCTACGTCGCAGCGATTAGATGGGGTGCGGGGATCGCGCCAAACGCGGTCGACGAGAACTTCACGCCATACACAGAGGCAAATCTGATCTGGCAGGACGCTACGCCGCAGATCCAGGCTGTCTGCTTCGATGGGTTCGGGACACTTGTGGAAATTGAAGACAAGCGCTGGCCGTTCAGAGCACTCATCGGCAGTGCCACTTCATCGAAGGCGGCAACCCAAGCGCTGACAACTCCGATGAGCCTGCGCGATCTTGCCCAGGATCTTGCGACGATCACAGACGATGCGCGGCTTGCCGAGTTGGAGGCTGACTTGTTGGCGGAAACCGCCTCGACACGGCTACGACCGGGAATCGATGCCATTTGGAACACCTTGGGGCAGCTCGGATTGAAAATTGGCGTCTGCTCCAATCTCGCTGCACCATACGCGAACGCTTTGCTCGATTGCCTGCCTGGTGCGCCGGATACGGTCGTTCTGTCGTTTGAGGTCGGCCTGATGAAACCTCAAGCCGAGATTTATCGGCTCGTTTGCCAGCGGCTCAATTTGGAGCCGCATCAGGTTCTTTTCGTCGGGGACAGCATCGAGGCAGACGTAATAGGCCCGCGGAAGGCTGGATTGTTCGCAATGCACATTGACGAATTCGAATCCGGACTTGCTCAGGGAACGGCGCCCGGGGCTCCGAAACCTGTCAACGAGCTCCTTGAACGCGCCGCGGTTGCGCCGAGCCATGTTTGAATGCGCGTGCACGTGCGTGCTTTATGACGCGATCTAACGCGTCATAAAGCGTTCGAACGCGTGTAGGCGCTACAGGAAAGCTTTCAGACTGCGTCATAACGCGTTCGAGCGCGGGTGGACGCTACAGGAAAGCTTTCAGACTGCGTCATAACGCGTTCGAGCGCGGGTGGACGCTACAGGAAAGCTTTCAGACTGCGTCATAAAGCGTTCGAGCGCGGGTGGACGCTACAGGAAAGCTTTCAGACTGCGTCATAAAGCGTTCGAACGCGTGTGGACGCCGCAGGCTGCAGCTTGCTGGGTCCAAGCGCATCGCGTAGCGCTCCTCGGCGTCAGGCGGCTGAAGCGAGGCGCATTCCGCCAACAATGCCAGATAGATGAGGAAGGGCAGGATGCGCCTTTTGGTGATTTCCGATATGCATCTCGAATTCGGTCCGTTCCTGTTCGCCAAACCGATGCCGGAGTTTGATGTCGCGGTCTTCGCCGGCGATGTGCACAAGCCGATCAGTGCTGCGCTCGAGTGGATGGTGGAGCAGCGGGAAGCCGGGCCGCTCCGTGACCGCGAAATCGTCTACGTCGCTGGCAACCACGAGTTCTACAAGAGCGAGATGAAGGGCAGCCTGGCCGCTGGAAGCGACCTCGCTGACAAGGTCGGCATCCATCTACTGCATCGCCGCACCGTTATGATCGGGCAGGTCCGCTTCATCGGCTGTACGCTTTGGACGGACTACCGCCTTCTCGGGACGCCCAAGCCGTCGATGGTCTTTGCCGGGCAGGAGCTGAACGATCACCGCCTTATCCGCTACCGGGAGGAAAGCGGTCACTACAGCCGCTTTATGCCGTGGCATGCAGCGGCTGAGCATCGGCTCGATCTGGCGTTCATCCGTAGYGAGCTAGGGAAGCCGCACGATGGTCCTACGGTAGTGGTCACGCACCACGCGCCACACCCGCAATCGGTTCAACCGAGGCACCAGGGGAGCGAATTGTCGCCGGCCTTCGTATCGGACCTCGGCGCCCTGATCGAGGAATACCAGCCTGAGCTCTGGATCCACGGCCATGATCATGGGTCACATGACTACAAGGTCGGTCGGACGCGCATCCTGGCCAATCAAGCTGGCTACCCCAACCGCAATGGCGATCGCGAGAATCCATGGTTTGATCCCGGCTGCGTCGTCGAGGTTTGATCAATCCAAGGGCTATGGGGCGCTCGTGCTGACAGTACTGTGTTTCGGCCCTTTAATTGCGGGGAGCTGTCAACCTCCGATTTCGCGCGGTCATCGCCGGGGTCATGGTCCTTTCCGAGGTCGAGCGCCTCATGATGATGTTCGGGTTGGGTGCCTCAACGTGTGCAACGACGTTCCAGTAGACGTCAGCCGAAACAACGAGGTCACCACAACCGCCGTCCCGGCGGGGACATCGCGAGTGCCGAGATTGGCGCTCGTGAGCAGGTCTATGCGGGAAGCGCCTACGCCGTCTTTTCGCTCCCCCATTCGAAGCTGGTGCCGTCGACCCAGATGCAGTGGAGGAGCACGGCCATCTTGCGTGCGACGGCCACCTTGGCCTTCTTCATCCCGATCCGCTTGGAGAGACGGATGCCCCATGATTTCAGCGTCGACCATTTCTTGGTTCGATGCATCAGGACGCTGGCTGCCTCGTAGAGATAGGTTCGCAGCAAGCGATCTCCCCAATGCGAGACACGGCCGCTGACATCCGTTTCCCCGGATTGCTTTCGCCGCGGCGTCAGGCCCAGGTAGGCACCGACGTCGCTGGCCGAGGAAAAGCGTGAGGGATCGTCGATCGTGTGGCGGTAGGTCAATGCCGTCACCACGCCGACGCCGGGAACCGTCATCAGCCGGCGTGTGGTGCAGTCGTCCTGAGCGAGACGCCGGACCTGCCGATCGAGTTTCTCCTGTTCCTCGCAGGTCCRCTCATGGACACTGAGGAGCGCCCCGATCACGGATCGGAGCGGATGCCCCTCGACAACCAGCTCCAGGACCTTTCGCTGGAACTGCGTTCCAATCGATCGGCTGAACTGTAGCCCATACTCCTTCAGCATCGAACGGATCTGGTTTTCCAGATCGCGACGGATGGCGACAAGCCTCGAGCGCGCGACGAGCAGGGATCGGGTTGCCTGGCTCTCCGGACTCTTCACTTTGACTTCTCGGTACCAGCCGACCCGAACCAACTCCGCCAAGCCTTGGGCATCGTTCTCGTCGCTCTTGTTCATTCGAACCGACAGCACTGCTTTCGCGTGACGGGCGTCGATGCAGACGACGGGCAGACCGATCCGGTTGAGCTCATGCCACAGCCAGCTCGACATCGCGCCGGTCTCAAAGCCGATCCGCTCGGCGGTCGGCGCGCGCTTGCTTAACAGTTCCGCCAAAGCGCCGGGATCGGACCTCGCCCTGCCTTGAAAGACGACCTTGCCAGATTCATCGACGACGCAAACGCTGGTCTCTTTCTGCGATACGTCCAGCCCGACATACTGTTTCATGATGACCATCCCGTGCTCAGGCCGGCGCCGCTGCCTGCCCTCTGTCACTCTGAAGGCAGGGGCTCAGCGGCAGCAATTACGTC
>NZ_JBFTLD010000306.1:0-7323 GCF_056396265.1 Allobosea sp. 05T422_2
CGCGGAGAGCGGGCTAAAATGGAGAAGGTCGTCATGGCCGCCGCTTGCGGCGACCATCCACGTCTTCGCGCGGGTCAGGCCCGCGTCTGGGCAAAAGGACTGGCCCGACCTGCTGTCATCGTCCGGCCCGTCATCGGCGTCGCAAGCGGCGATGGTCGGGACAAGCCCGACCATGACGTGCAGCTCGGCGCGACAGCGTTACGCCGCCTTCTTCAACCCGGCCTTGGCCTCGTTGAAGGCATAGGTGATCCAGGGCAGCAGCGCCTTCAGATCGCGGCTCTGCACGGTTGCGCCGCACCAGATCCGCAGGCCGGGAGGGGCGTCGCGATAATGCCCGAGATCGAAGCCAGCGCCGGCCTTCTCGATGATCGACACCACCTGCTTGGCAAAGGCCGCCTGCGCGTCGGCCGGCAGTGCCGTCACCGCCGGGTCGGTGAACTTCAGGCAGACCGAGGTGTTCGAGCGCGTCTTCGGCTTCACCGCGAGGAAATCGATCCAGTCATTCTCGCGCACGAACTTGGCGAGCACGCGGGCATTGCCGTCGGCGCGCTTCACCAGTCCGTCCAGCCCGCCGACCTTCTTCGCCCAGTGCAGCRCATCGAGATAGTCCTCGACCGCGAGCATCGAGGGCGTGTTGATCGTCTCGCCGACAAAAATGCCCTCGGAGAGCTTGCCGCCGGAGGTCATGCGGAAAACCTTCGGCAGCGGCCAGGCCGGCTTGTAGGTCAGGAGGCGTTCGACGGCGCGTGGTGAGAGCACGATCATGCCATGGGCCGCTTCGCCGCCCAGAACCTTCTGCCAGGAGAAGGTSRYGACATCGAGYTTCKCCCAGTCGAGGCGCTGGGCAAAGGYGGCCGAGGTKGCGTCGCAGATSGTCAGGCCCTCGCGGTCATCSGCGATCCAGCTSGCGTCGATGACGCGGACGCCGGACGTCGTGCCGTTCCAGGTGAAGACGACGTCGCGGTCCTTCGTGTCGACCTTTTTCAGGTTCGGCAGCTCGCCATAGGGCGCATTGAAGATGCGGACATCGCTGAGCTTGAGCTGCTTGGCGACATCGGTCACCCATCCCTCGCCAAAGCTCTCCCAGGCGAGCATGTCGACGCCGCGGGCTCCGAGCAGCGACCACATCGCCATCTCGACCGCGCCGGTATCGGAGGCGGGCACGATGCCGATGCGGTAATCCGCCGGCACCTGCAGGATCTCACGGGTCAGGTCGATCGCAAGCTTGAGCTTGTCCTTGCCGATCTTGGCACGGTGCGAGCGGCCGAGCGCCGCATCTGACAGGGCTTTAAGGGACCAGCCGGGGCGCTTGGCGCAGGGGCCGGACGAGAAATGCGGCACGCGCGGACGCGTGGCCGGAACAGTATTCGCCATCGATGTCTCCATCCTTACAGATGGGCGCGCCGCGTTGGGGCGGCGTGTCCCGTCGATGGGGGTAGGGGATCAGGGCGGGGGGAGTCAAGCGGCGGGCTTATTGTAGCGCGAACAATCAAATGGCAATGAACGAAGGATCAAATGGTGACAGATTGGATTTCAGAATAGCGGTTGCCGCGCCACGGCCAGGAAGTCACTAGCGGTGGGATTGCCGGGAGCAGGAAGCCCGCCCCGAATGGCACCCTCGAAATGTCACGTCACGTATTTGATAGCCACTGTGCGGCATCAACCAGCTGACTCATCGTTATGGTGCTGGCGTGGTTCATCCCTTGGGTTGAGCAATGCGCCGAAAGCCGGTGTTGAATCTCTTGAACGTCGGCGCTCTGATGGGACCAGCCGAGGTGAGCTTGGTTTCGTCCGCCCCCCGGTCAGAGCCGGGCTGGCAGGCGACTGCCGGGCCGGCTCGCCCAGCCGCGATGACAGAGTAAAGCCTGCTGGACGTGTAGCCACGATCGAGCCTCGCCCGGCTCAATCCCCCGTCATCGTCATCTCTGCATCCATCGCCTTCATCTTCGGATTGGCGGCACAAAACGCCCTGATCCTGGCTGCGACATCGGCCGGTGTCCTGTCCCTGGCGGCATGGCCAGCCGGCTTGTGGCCGCCATTCCTGAGATAGGCGGCGCAGGTCATCTCCGGGTCGGTGATCGCGGCTGACGCCGGGGAGGAGAGGAGGAGGCAGGCGAAAGCCGCGGCAAGCGCGCGGGAGGCGAGAGGCATGATGGTTGTCCTGAACGGCCGGGCCATGCGGCCCTTTTGCGCCGCTCCTGCACCGCCCGGCCGTGCGGCGCAACGACGCTGACCGACGCCCTGGTCTGCAGGCAGGGCATTGCAGAAGAGCCGGGGTTTCGCGTGAGCCGGCTAACCCAACGGCGTGATCGTCCCGGGATCGTCATCGCCGACGCTGCTCTTGTTGACGCGGCGGTCSACGATCCAGTCGCGCAGCGCCGGCGGCGGATCGGTCAGCAGCTTTTCGCCGGCGGAGCCATCGAGCCAGACGTCGAAATCCCTGGGGTGGAGCATGCAGGGCATGCGGTCATGCAGTGTCGCGATGCCGGCGACGGGATCGCGCACGATGATCGTGCAGCTGATGATTTCCTGCCCGGTCTCCGGGTCCTTCCAGCGTTCCCAGAGCCCGGCAAAGGCGAGCAGGGCGCCGTCGGCGGCGCTGATGAAATGCGGGGTCTTGTCGCCCTTCGGGCCGGTCCATTCGAAGAAGCCGCTGGCTGGGATGACGCAGCGCCGGCTCCTGAAGGCCGAGCGGAAGGTCGGCTTCGTCGCGACCGATTCGACGCGAGCATTGAAAGTGGCGCCGACCTCGTTCGGCCTGCCCTTGTGCCAGGGCGGAATCAGCCCCCAGCGCGCCGGGATGAGTTCGCGGCCGAGCGGCGTCCTGACGATGATCCGCACCGTGTCGGTCGGCGCGAGATTGTAATGCGGCTGGAGATTGGCCCGCTCGGTCGGCACCGTCAGCGGCTGGCTGAAGGCGACGATCTCCTCCCAGGTAAAGGCCTGGCTGAAGCGTCCACACATGGCGTCATCCTCCCGACCGGGGAGGGGCAGGATGATGCCGTGGCGGTGGCGCTGTAAAGCGCGACGCGCTCGCGCCCGTTCAGATCTTCTTGTCGGTGATCACGCCGGTCCGCATGGTGCCGCTTGCTTCCAGCTGCTTCTTGATCTCGTCGCGGATCTTGTCGGCGATCTCGCCCTTGGCCTTGGGATCGAGCTGGTCGAACTGTTCCTTGGTCAGACCGAACTTGGCGAGCATGGCGGTGTGCATGCGCTCGGCCGGCGTCATCTGGGCGTGCTTGAGGAAATCCGTTTCCGCCGTCTTCTGCGCGGCGGACTTGTAGGCGACCTTGGCAACGGTCTTGAAGGCATCGGCAAGCGACGTGGCCGGCTGGGACGACGAGATTGAAATCGACATGGCAACCTCCGGGCTGGTTGCACGCGTCACGCAAGGGGCGGGCCAGCGACGCTTCCGGAGAAGTCTTTGTTTTTCAATGCTTTATTGATTGTCTTCGGTGCTGCTGCACGCGCAATCCCGGCAGGCGGGAAGAAACTGCCGGGCAATTCCTTCCCGGGACGGTGCGAGGACACCTCTCCCGGATTGAAGTCGGATGTTCCCGATTTCGATACTTCCGAGAGCTGATCTCGGGCAGGCCCGAGATCAGGGAGAGGGGAAGCGGGGCGCCTTGCGCCTGTCTCAGACGCCCTTCAGCTTGGTGTTGCACTGGCTGTAATAGCCKCCGCCCTTCTGGATCCATTTCAGGTCGCCATTGCCGCCATTGGCCTTGTTGATGTTGTACTGGTCGTTGCAGGTCTTGAAACGCTGCTTGCCGGCGGTCTCGGAAGCGTATTTCGGGTCGACCTTGGCCGGAAAGACAGCATTGCCCATGGCGGCTGGCATGGCGGCGTGCGGCTTCGCCTGAGCCGGCGCGGCGGCCGGCGCTGCCATCTGCGGCTTCGGCTGGGCGGCGGCTGGTGCGGCGGTCGGGGCAGCAGCCGGCGTGGCGGCGGCCGGCGTGGCGGCATCGCTGCACTGGCTCTTGCGGAAGTCGTTCCAGGATTGGCCACCCAGCGTATTGCCGGTCTTGGCGGCGTTATATTTCGTGCTGCATTCCTTCATGGTCAGGGCCTGGGCCGGTGTCGCGGCCGGCAGGACGAAGCCGCCCGCGAGCGCAAACAGGCCGAGGGCAAGCGCAGTGCTGGTCTTGGTCATGGTCATCGCCTCCTGACGGGGCATGCCCGTCGGCGGAACCTGGGCCGGGCGAGCGCATCCCATCCCGGTCAGGTCTCCGGAAAGGAGGATATTCCTCGTAAAATGAACGGTCCATGAGGGATTTCGGCCCTGACGATCACGGTTTTGAGGTTGTCGGCCCATGCGTCGGATGCGGCTGCGCCCGAGACGAGGTCAAGCATGGTGGGAAGGGGCCGGCGCTTCGCATCTTCTCCGGCCAGAAGAGAGGCGCCGGGGTCCATCGTTGTGCCACCGGGCTTGACCGCGCCGCTTCCGTCTCGTCCATGGGGCCAAACCAGCAGAGGAACCGGAGACGGACATGGCCAGGAAGACGCCGGAGCAACTCACCAAGGAGTTCGAGGGCCGCAAGGCGAAGGGGCTGGCCAAGGGCGGTGCCGCCTATTGGCCGAATGTTCTCGCGAACGCGGTGCTGAAGCTCGCAGCGAGCGGCAACGAGGTCAGCCTCGCGGCGCTGAGCGAGCAGCTCTCCAGGGATGCCGAGGCGCAGGACGTCACGCTGAAGGCGGGCGCGGCCGAGGCGATCGCGCGGCTGGGCCAGGCGGTGGCGCGGGCAGCGGAGGGCTAAGCGGCCTCAGCGGTTCCCGCCCGCGAGCCTGCTTGCCTCGGGAAGCCGGCGTAGCCGCCACATGGCCCAGCAGCCGGCGGCGGGGCCGAGCGCCAGCACCGAGAAGGCCGCCGTCCACCCGAAGGCCGAGACGAAATGCGGCACGAGGTGAATCGAGACAAGCGTCACCAGGAAGCCGGCGCAGGTCTGCGCCGTGATCATGGTCCCGACCAGCGAGGGCTCAGCGAGCTCGGCGACACTGGCCGAGAACTGGGCGGAGTCGGCCACGGCCGAGATGCCCCAGAGGATCGCGACGACAGCCAGCATGACAGGGGCTGCGGCGAGCCAGCCGATCGCAAGCGCGCAGGCGCCGCTCAGCGCCATGGCGCCGATGGTGACAGCGGTGCGGCCGAGCCTGTCGGCCAGCCAGCCGCCGAGCCAGGCGCCGAGCGCGCCGGAGGCGACGGCGAAGAAGGTCAGCACTGCGGCTGCGCCGTGCCCGGCCTGCGGACCGCGGCCGGCGATGGTCTGCTGCAGGAACACGCCGAGCCAGGCCCACATGGCGTAGAGCTCCCACATGTGGCCGCAATAGCCGGCATTTGCGAGACGCAGCGCAGGGTTGCGCCAGGCCTGGGCKAACTGGCCGAGAGCGAGACCGGCGCGTCGGACGAGATGGGGCCCGAGCCCGGCAAACAGGATGAGGACGGCGCCGCATAGCGTCGAGGCGGCGGCGCCGAGATAGATGCCGCGCCAGCCTATGCCCTCGAAGGCACCGAGCAGATGCGGGCTCGCCGAGCCGATGACGAGGGCGCCGACCAGGAGGCCGATCAGCAGGCCGAGGTCCTTGTTCGCCCAGGTCGCGGCGATGCGCATGCCGACCGGGTAGATGCCGGCCATGCACAGGCCGGTCAGGACCCGCAGGGCGATCGTCACCGGCCCGACCGGCGGCAGCAACGCGAGCGCAGCGGTCAGCGCAGCCGCTGCCGCGCCGGAGAGAGCAAAGAGGCGGCGCGGATCGAAGCGGTCGGCCAGGCCGAGCAGGCTGCTCGCGAGCGTGCCGAGGACGAAGCCGGCCTGGACGGAACTGGTGAGCAGCACTTCGCTCAGCGGGTCGAGCGGCTGCTCCCGCCGGATCGCCACGATCGCCGCGGCCGAGGCGAACCAGGCCGCCATTGCCAGGGTTTCGGCGAGGAGGAGGAGCGCAAGCGAGCTCGCCTTCGCGGCATAGGGGGTGGTGGTCCCGCCGGGAGTTCGGAGTCCAGGATGCATCGCTCACCGGCCTTCTGCGCCCGTGCGGAACCGTCCGAAGGCACTCTGGCGTCTCCTATAGTATACGTATGGCTTCTATAGAAGACGATTCAGGTATGAGGCATCATTTTTCGGGTCGAGCCTCTTGAGCGGACGGGCGAGACGCGGAAGAGCTTAGGATCCGCCTCAGAAGCTGACCATCGAGAGTCCATGCGTTCCCAGAGCCCAGACGACCCCAATCAGGCCATCGCCGCCCGCATCCGGATCGAACGGGACACGCGCGGCTGGTCGCTGGCCGATCTCGCCGAGCGTTCAGGCGTCTCGAAGGCGATGATCAGCAAGATCGAGCGCGGCGATGCGAGCCCGACGGCAACCGTGCTCGGGCGGCTGTCGGGAGCTTTTGGCCTGTCGCTCTCGGTGCTGTTGGCCCTGGCCGAGCGCTCGGAAGACCGCATCAGCCGCCATGGCCATCAGCCGGTCTGGCAGGACCCGGAAACCGGCTACGTTCGCCGGACGATCTCGCCGCCCTCCGGAGATATTCTCGAGCTGCTGCAGATCACGCTGCCGCCCGGTGTGCGGGTGCCGTATCCGGCCGCCGCCTTCCTGTTCCAGCGCCAGCAGATCTGGGTTCTGCAGGGCGAGCTCGAATTCCGCGAAGGCGGCGTCACCCACACCCTGCAGCAGGGTGACTGCCTGCAACTCGGGCCGCCGGCGGATTCGTCCTTCTTCAACCCGGGCGCGGACGAGAGCGTCTATCTCGTCGCCCTCGTCCGGAGATAGGCCAGGGTTCCTAGGCTGCCCGGTGCCGTGCCGCCGCGCGCTGCTCCTGCGTGCGGAAAGCTGCGACGAGCTGGTTCAGCCGCTCGATCTGGCTGAGCAGAGTCCGGGCCGAGGCTGCGCTCTGTTCGGCGAGAGCCGCGTTGCTCTGGGTGATCTCGTCCATATGGCTGACGGTCTGGCTCATCTCGTCGATGCCATTGGCCTGTTCGCCGGACGCCACCGCGATCTCGTTGACGGTGCCGGAGACGCGCATCGAGGCATCGACGATCTTCTCCAGCGTGCCGCCGGCGAGGCGGACGAGCCGGACGCCTTCGGCGACCTCGGCATCGGAAGATCCGATCAGCCCGGTGATGTCCTTGGCGGCTTCAGCCGAGCGCTGGGCAAGCGCCCGGACCTCGGCTGCGACGACGGCAAAGCCGCGTCCGGCATCGCCGGCGCGCGCCGCTTCGACCGCGGCGTTGAGCGCGAGAAGGTTGGTCTGGAAGGCGATGCCGTCGATCACCGTGGTGATCTCCGAGATCTTCTTCGAGGCCTGCTCGATACGGGTCATGGCATCGAT
>NZ_JBFTLD010000307.1:0-7293 GCF_056396265.1 Allobosea sp. 05T422_2
GCCGAGCCCGAAGACCACGACATTGGCGCCGGGCCAGACCTTGGCGGTGTAGATCACCGCGCCGATCCCCGTCGTCACGCCGCAGCCGATATAGCAGATCTTGTCGAAGGGCGCGTCCTCACGAACCTTCGCCAGCGCGATCTCGGGCAGCACCGTGAAATTCGCGAAGGTCGAGCAGCCCATATAGTGGAAGACCTCGCCGCCATCGCAGGAGAAGCGCGATGTGCCGTCCGGCATCACGCCCTGGCCTTGTGTCGAGCGGATCGCGGTGCAGAGATTGGTGCGGCGCGACAGGCAGCTTTTGCAGCTGCGGCATTCCGGCGTGTAGAGCGGAATGACGTGGTCGCCTGGCTTCAGCGTCGTGACCCCGGCGCCGACCTCGCGCACGATGCCGGCGCCCTCATGGCCGAGGATCGCCGGGAACTTGCCCTCTGAATCGAGCCCGGAAAGCGTGTAGGCGTCGGTGTGGCAGATGCCGGTCGCCATCACCTCGACCAGGACCTCGCCCGCCTTCGGGCCGCCGATCTCGATGGTTTCGATGGTCAGCGGTTTTCCGGCCTCCCAGGCAACGGCGGCGCGTGTCTTCATGATCATATCCTTGCAGAGGGCCAGCGCGAACGGCGATGGCGCGTGGGCTGGAAGCCTGGTCAGTGGAGGCGTGTCCCGACTGCGAACGCCTCGGCCAAGCACAAATAGGGCGAAGGGATGGAGGCTTTGTCAACGCGGCCCGACTTGGAGCCTCACAGTCTTGCGGAGTTGCGAAATGCAAACGGCGCGGATCGATGATCCGCGCCGTTCCTTACGAAACTGGAAAGCCAGCTGGTCAGTACTTGCGCACGACGGGCGCCTGGTAGGCGACCGGAGCCGGAGCCGCGCAGCAATCGGGATCGCCGAAATTCCAGCGCATGCCGATGCGGATGTCGTGGCTMTGGATGTCCTTGGCCTTCAGCGGCCCATAGGATTCCGTCAGGAATGCATTTTGAATGCGCCCAGACTGGGCATCGCCCAGATTGAGGTAGCGATACCCAACTTCAAGGGTCAGGTTCTTGTTCACCTCATAGCCGAGCCCCGCCATGAGCGCCCAGGCGACGCCGGAACGGGTGCCGTTGCTCGCGGTGCCCAGCGTCGGGGAAACCGGACCGAAAGGCTCATTGGCAAACACGATGCCCTGTTCGGTCAACCCCGAGATGCGGTTCTGCGCATAACCGATACCGGCGCCGATATAGGGCGTCAGGCAGTTCCAGGTGCCGAGATCGACATAGGCGTTGAACAGGGCCACCATCGAGGAGAGGTTGCCCTTGTAGGTATTTGTCTGGGTGCCATTGGCGAAGGAGTTGAAGAGCTTATCATTGACCCCAATCGTCCCTCCGCCGCGATACTCCCATGTACCATCGATGCGGAACCAATTGTTGAAGCGGTAGCCCACGCCGACGCCACCGAAAAAGGCCGTTTGATCGGTTTTATTGAAAAGCACGCCGCCGACAGCCGCAAGGTCGTCCTGCTGGTACTTGCCGACGGTCTGCAAACCGACACCTACATCACCGCGCAAATACCAACCGGACCCAATCGTCCCGCGCAGGGCAACAGGCTCAGGCGGTGGAGGCAGCAGAGGGGCGAGGTCGGCAGCAGAGGCCACTGCGGAGCCTCCGAAGGCCATGGCGCCCGCCAGCGCGAGAATTTTCAGGCTGCCCATGGCAGAGTCCCTCGAGTTTGCGCGACGCGATACTCAGCTCGCGCGTGTTACCGACGGGAAGGACCCTGGCACGAATTCCTTAAACGACGCTTAACCTTACCGCTTAACCACGAAATCTCGTGCAAACGAGCAAACTCTGTGCATTCTCAAGGTGGAATGCACAGGGACCTGCCCTAGCTTCAGGATGATCCTTGACCGAAAACGCAGCCCGCCGGCTACGTCAGGCTGCGGCCTTGGTCACCGCATCGACGATGTCATCGACAGCGCGCATCACMAGGTCGCGGTCATCGCCTTCGGCCATCACCCTGATCACCGGCTCAGTGCCTGACGGACGAATGACGAGACGCCCGCTATCCCCGAGCATTTGCCTGGCGGCCTCGATCGCGTTGACGACCGGCTTCTCCGTCAGGGGCTGGCCCTGCTTGTAGCGCACGTTCTTGAGGATCTGCGGCAGCGGCTCGAAGCAGTGGCAGACTTCCGAGACCGGCTTGTCCATCCGCTTCACCACCGCGAGCAGCTGCAGCGCCGCCACGAGCCCGTCTCCGGTCGTCGCATAGTCGGAGAGGATGATATGGCCGGATTGCTCGCCGCCAAGGTTGAAGCCGTTCGCCCGCATATGCTCGAGCACATAACGGTCGCCCACAGCGGTGCGCTCAAGACTCAGGCCGAGTCCTGCGAGATAACGCTCCAGCCCGAGATTCGACATCACGGTCGCGACGATGCCAGGCGCCGAGAGACGACCGTCCTCCTGCCAGCTGCGCGCAATTACGGCCATCAGCTGGTCGCCATCGACGGCATGTCCCTGCTCGTCGATGATCAGCACGCGATCAGCGTCGCCATCAAGGGCGATGCCGATATCGGCGCGCAGCTCGCGCACCTTCTGAGCCAAGGCATCCGGCTTGGTCGAACCGACATCCTTGTTGATGTTAAAGCCGTCCGGCTCGACCCCGATGGCGATGACCTCGGCCCCGAGCTCCCAGAGCGCCTCGGGCGCAACCTTGTAGGCGGCGCCGTTGGCGCAATCGACGACGATGCGCAGCCCGTCGAGATTCATGTTGCGCGGCAAGGTGCGTTTGGCGAATTCGATATAGCGCGCATGGGCGCTGTCGATGCGCTTGGCACGGCCAAGCATCGCAGCCTCCGAAAGCTGCGCTCCGAGATCGGAATCGATCAGGGCGGCGATCTCGCTCTCGACCTCGTCATTGAGCTTGTAGCCGTCGGGACCGAACAGCTTGATGCCGTTATCCTCATAGGGATTGTGCGACGCCGAGATCATCACGCCGAGATCCGCGCGCATCGAGCGCGTCAGCATCGCGACCGCCGGCGTCGGCATCGGACCGAGCTGCAGCACATCCATGCCGACCGAGGTGAAGCCGGCGATCAGCGCCGTCTCGATCATGTAGCCCGAGAGCCGCGTATCCTTGCCGATCACCACGCGGTGGCGGTACTCGCCGCGCCGAAACGCGATACCGGTTGCCTGGCCGACCCTGAGCGCCAGATCGGGCRTGATCACGCCATTGGCGCGGCCGCGGATGCCGTCGGTTCCAAAATATTTGCGCGTCATATCCAGTCGATCCAGATGGCGGCCATGATGGGAGCTTCGCGGACAACCGGGGCGCGGTTGCAACCAGCCCGCTCCCGGCCCTGTTGAGTTCTTCTATAGCGGGACATGCGTTCCGCCTTGTCACGTTTTATGACGAATTTTATCATGGGCAACGCCGCCGGAACGAAGACGGGAACGACCGCGCGGGTCTCGTCCCCAACTCGGTCACACGCAACAGCCCCACMTAACCATTGATCGCAGGCAAAGAAAAAGGCGGCCAATATGGCCGCCTTCATGTGTCAGGTCCGACCGAGGCCGTTCAGACCAGCGGCTGCGGCTCCAGACCAGCGTCAGGCTCGTCGCGCTTACGGCCGCGGCCGGCACTCGGCACCGCCGAGCCGCGCGGCGCCGACGGCGTATCGTCAGCATCGCGGGTCGGGCGCTTGCCGGCGATCAGATCGCGGATCTCGTCGCCGGTCAGCGTCTCGAACTCGAGCAGCGCCTCGGCCACGTGGACGAATTCCTCATGGTGTTCGTTGAGGATCTTCTTGGCGTCCAGATAGCCCTGGTGGACGAGCTTGCGCACTTCGCTATCGATCTTCTGCGCGGTCGCTTCCGACACGCTCTGGGTCCGGCCCATCGACATGCCCAAGAAAACCTCTTCCTGGTTGTCGCCATAGGCGACCAGGCCGAGTTCATCGGAATAGCCCATCTGCGTTACCATGGCCTTGGCCATCTTGGTCGCCTGCTGGATGTCGCCGGTGGCGCCCGAGGTGATGTTCTCCTTGCCGAAGGTGATCTCCTCCGCAACGCGACCGCCCATGGCCACCGCGAGCTGCGAGGTGAACTCCTTGAACTTCATCGAATAGCGATCACCCTCCGGCAGGAACTTCACCATGCCGAGCGCGCGACCGCGCGGGATGATCGTCGCCTTGTGGACCGGGATGCCGGCGGGGACATACAAGCCCACGATGGCGTGGCCGGCCTCATGATAGGCGGTCAGCTTCTTCTCTTCCTCGGACATCGCCATGGATTTGCGCTCGGCGCCCATCATGACCTTGTCCTTGGCATCCTCGAACTCGGCATGGGTGACCATGCGCTTGCCGCGGCGAGCCGCCAGCAGCGCCGCCTCGTTGACGAGGTTCATCAGATCGGCGCCCGAGAAGCCAGGTGTTCCGCGCGCCAGGATCTTGAGATCGACATCGGGAGCCATCGGCACCTTGCGGACGTGCACGCGCAGGATCTTCTCGCGGCCGGCGACGTCGGGATTCGGCACGACGATCTGGCGATCGAAGCGACCGGGGCGCAACAGCGCCGGATCGAGCACGTCCGGGCGGTTCGTGGCGGCGATGATGATCACACCCTCATTCGCCTCGAAGCCGTCCATCTCGACGAGCAGCTGGTTCAGGGTCTGCTCGCGCTCGTCATTGCCGCCGCCGAGACCGGCGCCGCGGTGACGACCGACCGCATCGATTTCGTCGATGAAGATGATGCAGGGCGCGTTCTTCTTGGCCTGCTCGAACATGTCGCGCACGCGGCTCGCGCCGACGCCGACGAACATCTCGACGAAATCAGAACCCGAGATCGTGAAGAACGGCACATTGGCTTCGCCGGCGACGGCACGCGCCGTCAGCGTCTTGCCGGTGCCGGGAGGACCGACGAGCAGCACGCCGCGCGGGATGCGCCCACCGAGCCGCTGGAACTTCTGGGGATCGCGCAGGAATTCGACGATCTCCTGCAGATCCTCCTTGGCCTCGTCGATGCCCGCGACATCCTCGAAGGTGACGCGACCATGCGCCTCGGTCAGCAGCTTGGCCTTGGACTTGCCGAAGCCCATGGCGCGACCAGCACCATTCTGCATCTGCCGGGACATGAAGATCCACAGGCCGATGAAGATGACGAAGGGCAATGAATTGACGAGCAGCGCCATGAACCAGGGCGTGCCCTCCGACGGAGCACGCGCCGAGACCTGGACCCCCTTCTGCGCCAGCGTCTTCAGCAGAGCCGGGTCGCCATAGGGAGCGTAGGTGACGAAGCTGCGGCCGTCCGAAAACGTGCCCGAAATCTCCTGGCCTGCGACCACGACATTGGAAATCCGCCCGGCTTCGCTCTCGTTGATGAGCTGGCTATAGGGGATTTCATTGGTGCTGGTGCGTTGGCTCGGGCTCTGGAACAGCGTCACGAGCGCCAGAACCAGCAGGAAAATCACCACCCAGAGGGCAAAATTACGGAAGTTCGGATTCATTCTCTGTCCGATCGGGCCGCCCGGTCCAACCGGAAAGGGCCAAGGGTTTCAGGCGTTAATCTAGGAGCGGCAAAGCCCCTTGCCAAGGGAAACAGCAGATTTGAACCAGGCTCATCGCGACGCAGGGTGAACGCCCCGTCTGCGCGCCGGTTCCGGCGCCAGCGTCAGGACACCGTCCCGATCGAGCGCAAGTACACACCCCGATAGTGTCCGCGTCATGGCCGTGCCCCGCCGTGCCGCCTCCAGAAGCGTGAACACGCAGCCTTCCAGCCGCTCGAGCCGCGACAGTTCAGCGTTCGATCCAGGCACCAGGGCGAGCGCCTCGGCCATAACCCGCAGGGCAATTTCCTCGGGAAGATCGACCAACGCGCCGAAGCGCAGCCGCGTCACCCCGGTCCCCTCCCCTGCGAATATGAGCGACGGCAGCAGCAGGGCGACGTGGTGCTCTATCGCCGCATCCATGCGCGCCAGCCTCGCAGCCAGGACCGCCAGACGTTCGGCTGTGAGCCCCTCGTCGGCCAGCATCGGCATCAGGGTCCGCCAACGCGCGCGCTCGAACCGCGGATCGGCATTGCTCGGGTCACGAATGTAGGAAAGCCCCCTCGCCTCAGCGGTCGCGATGAGACGCGCTTTCTGTACGGCAAGCAGCGGACGTGCCAGCACCGTGCCACCCTTGCGCACCTTGGCTCGCATACCGGCGAGCCCGCTCGGCCCGGAACCGCGCGCCATCCGCATCAGCAGCGTCTCGGCCTGGTCGTCGAGCGTGTGCGCCGTGACCAGCACTGCACCACCGAGAGCCTCCGCATGTGCCGCCAGCAGGGCATAGCGCGCCTCTCGTGCCCGTTGCTGGATGCCCGTCGCAGGTTTCGGCCCTGCCCAACGCAGGATCACATGGGGAACCCTCAGCCCGGAGCAGAGCGCGCCGACGGCTTCAGCTTCGCTCGAGGACGTCTCGCGCAGGCCGTGATCGACCGTCGCGGCATGAAGCGCGGGCCTAGCGGGCTGCTGCGCCCAATCGTGCAACAGGGAAAGCAGGGCAACGGAATCTGGGCCGCCCGAGACCGCAATCAGCAGGCGCGTTTCACCCGCGAGCCCGGCGAAGAGCGCAGCCGCCTCGCCGGCTGAAACCGGAAGATGCTCAGGATCGCTGGAAGCCAGCGCGCTCAAGCGCAGCGAGCGCGGCGCCGTTCGCGCTCGACACCCTGCCGCACGGCATTGGAAGCGGAAGGATAGTCGACGCCGACCTTGGCATAGGTTGCGCAGGCCTGGTCGCGCGCGCCAAGCCCATTCAGCGACATGCCGAGCTTGAGCAGGCTGTCGGCACCCTTGCCGGCGCGCGGATAGTCACGCGAGATCTTCAGGAATTGCTCGGCAGCCTCGCGATAGCGCTGGCGCTGGAAATAGCTCTCGCCGAGCCAGAAGGTGGCGTCGGCGGCAAGCCGATCACGCGGATAGCTCTGCAGGAACTGACGAAAGCCCATTTCGGCCTGCTCGTATTCCTTGCGCAGGACATAGGCATAGGCCGTGTCATAGCTGTCCTTGGGGCTCGGCGCCGCGCCCGTCGCCGCGACGCTCGGTCCGCCACGCGGTCCGCCCTGCGGCAGCGCACCCTGCGGGACCTGTCGGCCGACGCCCTGAAGGTCGAGCGGTCCCTGGCCACCACCGCCCGCCCCGGCGAATTCGTCCTCGATAATGCCTTCCATGCTGCCGAGCTGACGCGGCGCCCCCGAGCCACCCGGGTGCGTTGAGGGGTCGAAGGCATCATTCCGACGCGGACGACCCGGCTGCGTCGCCGGCGGCTGGGCAGCCGGC
>NZ_JBFTLD010000308.1:0-7290 GCF_056396265.1 Allobosea sp. 05T422_2
TGGGCCGCGCCTCCACCATGTTGCCTTCTGGGTGCCGACGCCGCTCAACATCATCGACCTGCTCGATCTGATGGCGACCACCGGCTACGTCACCAATATCGAGCGCGGCCCCGGACGGCACGGCATCTCAAATGCCTTCTTCCTCTATATCCGCGACCCCGACGGTCATCGGATCGAGATCTATTGCTCGGACTACCAGACGGTCGACCCCGACCACGAACCGATCCGTTGGGATCTGCGCGATCCGCAGCGCCAGACGCTCTGGGGCGCGCCAGCTCCGCGCTCCTGGTTCGAGGAGGGCACGCTCTTCGCTGAGACGCCGGTGCGTCAGCCCTCCTTCCAGGCGTCCCCGATCATCGCTGCGTGAGTTAACGGGGCGCAGGGGCGGGGACTCCACTCAAGGTGACGGCCCGTTGGGCGGATCTGCAGGACAAGGTGAGGCGGATATGGTGAGAGCGACTGGCGGCKAGGGACTTGTGTCCGGGCTGATCGATCATGGCATCGATACGGTCTTCGGTCTTCCCGGGGCACAGATCTACGGCCTGTTCGACGCGCTCGAGCGGAACAAGGACAGGATCGCAACCATCGGAGCGCGTCACGAGCAGGCCTGCGGTTACATGGCCTTCGGCTACGCAAGGGCCACCGGACGGCCCTCGGTCTGCACCGTCGTGCCCGGCCCCGGCATCCTCAACGCCGGGGCGGCCCTGTTGACGGCCTTTGGTGGCAACGAGCCGGTGCTCTGCCTGACGGGGCAGGTGCCAACCCCCTTCCTCGATCGTGGTCGCGGGCATCTGCACGAGATGCCGGACCAGCTTGCGACCCTGCGCGGCTTCACCAAATGGGCCGAGCGCGTCGAGCACCCGGCGTTGGCGCCGACAGCGGTGTCTCGGGCCTTCCAGGCGATGCTCTCGGGACGGCGCGGTCCGGCCGCGCTGGAAATGCCCTGGAACGTCTTCACGCAGCCGGGGGAAGTGCCGGTCACCTCCGTGCTCGATCCCTCGCCACCGCCACCCATCGACGCTGACGCCATTGACCGCGCCGCAAGACTGATCTCGGCGGCGAAGGCGCCGATGATCTTCGTCGGCAGCGGCGCGTTCGATGCCGCGGATGACATCCTGCAACTGGCCGAACTGATCGATGCGCCGGTCGTCGCCTTCCGCAGCGGTCGTGGCATCCTGTCGAATGACCATGAACTCGGCCTCACCATGGCTGCGGCCTATGAGCTCTGGCCCCAGACCGACCTGCTGATYGGCATCGGTACGCGCCTGGAACTGCCGGGCTGGCGCTGGTCACATACGCCGCCGAACCTGAAATCGGTTCGCATCGATATCGATCCGGTCGAGATGCGCCGCTCCATTCCCGATGTCGCGATCCTGGCCGATGCCCGTGCGGCCACGGCTGCGCTCGCCAAGGCAGCCGGGCGGCTGCCGCAGAGCCGCCCCGGCCGCCGCGCGGTGATCACGGAGGCGACCGCGGCGGCTGAAGCCAAGATCCAGGCGATCCAACCGCAAATGGCCTATTTGCAGGTCCTGCGCGAGGTGTTGCCGAGGGACGGCATCGTCACCGACGAACTCTCCCAAGTCGGCTTTGCCTCCTGGTACGGCTTCAAGGTCTATGAGCCCAGGACCTATCTGTCCTCCGGCTATCAGGGCACGCTCGGCTCAGGCTTCCCGACCGCGCTTGGCGCGAAAGTGGCGTGGCCGGATCGGCCCGTGGTCGCGATCACCGGGGATGGCGGTTTCCTGTTTGCAGTCCAGGAACTGGCGACGGCCGTGCAATACGGCATCGGCGTCGTTACGCTGGTCTTCAACAACAGCTCCTACGGCAATGTCCGGCGCGACCAGCTGACGGGCTTCGAGGGCCGGCTGATCGGCTCGGACCTCGTCAACCCGGACTTCGTCCAGCTCGGCCGGTCCTTCGGGGTCGAGGCAGTGCGGGTCGACACGCCCGAAACCTTCCGCCCTGTGCTGGAGAAGGCGCTGGCCGATAATCGTCCCGCGTTGATCGAGATCACCATTCCGCGCGGCACTGAGGCAAGCCCGTGGCCGTTCATCCATCCGGCACCACCGGCAGCGCGCTAGCGAGCCTGCAGGTACGAGCCAATGCGCACCCCCCACATTTCTCGGGCGGAGCTTCCGCGATCTTAACGCTTACCGTGCGACAGGCTCGCCCATGGCTTTGCGGCGAAGGCTGCGATGGGAGGAGCCTCGATCATGAGCTGGTTCAGATTTGGCCTGGGGATGACGGCTGCGGCCTCGCTCACGGTGGCCGGGTTGATGATGGTTACGCCGGTGGCGTCTGAGCCACGGACATCCCCGCTCGAAGATTGTGCTGCCTGCCATGGCGCGGACGGCATCGCCCGCGACACCGAAGTGCCGCATCTGGCAGGGCAGAACGAGCGCTATCTGTTCAACCAGATGATGGCCTTTCGCAACGGCAAGCGGGCTCACAAGGAAATGCGCTACATGGCGCGGCACATGTCGGTGAACGAGATTGCGGCAATCGCGGCGTATTATGCAGCCCTGCCGACGCGTTAGCGGAACATATGCGCCGGTTTTCGGTTATAATCAGGTTGGGTCAGACTCTTTCATGACCCGGACGTAGCGCGGGGCTGCCATGAAACAACCGATCGTAATTCACACCGACGAGGATTATGAGCAAGCTCAGCTGCGTGTGGCGGAGCTTCAGGCTGCCTCCGATACCAGCACCAAGGAACAGGAACTGCATGCGCTCGCCGAGGCGATGCTCGCCTGGGAATTGCGGCGCGAAACCGCCGAGGATTGACGCCAGGACAGGCGCCGAGACAGGCGCTAAGGACTAGACAGGCGCGAAGACATCGGTCCGACAAGTCGATTGCGGCTTTCGGAAGAGCGGGTGCAAAGGCAGCAGGCGAGGCCGTTGGGCCGGCCGATATCCGGTCCGCTGACGGTCAGGCGCCTTGCAAGAGGTCTTCCAGCGCCTTGCTGAGCAGCGGCGTCGCCGCTCCATGGACTTCATATTGCCGGCTTGAGCGGTCGCTGACGAGTTCAGGCATCATCAACCCGTGCATTGTTCCCTCGGCCCTAAACAACCCGTCGAAATGCGCCCATAGCTGCGCATTGGCGACGAACGGGCCGGTTACGATGATCCGGGTGGGAAACAGCAGGCGGCTCGCATTGGCGAGTGCGCGCGCCAGCAAACGCGCAGCCGTGTCGATCTCGGGCAGGCTGGTCAGGTCGCAACGCGCCAGTTGTCGGTAGAGGCGGTTCTCGTCCTCCGCGAGATCGGGCCAGCGCCGGCGCAGTTCCGGCAGGAGCGACCAGAGCGCCGCGCCCGTTTCCAGGCAGGCGGTGTTGCCGCAGCCGCAACGGCGGCCGTCGAGCGCGGCGAAGCGCCAGTGCCCGACTTCTCCGAAGGAGCCGCCGGGCGGCGCGAGCGAGCGTCCGCCGATGGCGTAGCCCAGTCCGATGCCCCAGCCCCAGTGCAGCAGGAGCGCGCCATCCGAGAACTGCTCCGAATCCTGCGCCATGCGCGCGCGCAATTCGGCGTCAAGATTGCGACAGACCACAACGGGGCCAACCGCTTCCCCGAGCGCAATACCGACATCGAGGCCGCGCAGGTTGGGCCAGCGCGACGACATCAGCCATTGCTTGCGCCTGAGATCGAGCAAGCCCGAGAGCGACACGGCGGTGCCGGCATGCTCCATGCCGCGCGGCATCGCGGCGAGCAGATCCGCGCCAAGCCCGGCCATCACGCCTGCGACAACCCTGTTATCTGCGTCCGAGGCAATCTCGACGACGCGTTCTTCAAGCAACTGGCCGTCGAGATCGACCAGAGCGCCGACCAGCGATTGGCTCGCGACATAGATGACGGAAGCACCGACGCGGCGTGGATTGGCAATGAGAATTCCGGCCGGACGGCCGCGGCCGGCTTTCTGCCCCGCGGTTTCCAGCAGCAGACGGCGTTCCACCAGATCGCCGACGAGGCGCGATGTCGTGGTCGAGCGTAGCCCGAGCGCAGCGCCGATCTCAGGCCGGGAATGGGCCTGGCCGCGTGCAACAAGCGTGAAGGCGCGGGCGCGGTCGCTGCCGTGCCCGTCGGAGAACAGCATCTGGTCGATGGCTGGCAGTGTCATGGGCATCCATATTTTAGAACCTGATGGTTCTGAAATTGAGATTGCATTTTACAGAGGCGCTCATAAGCTCGATCTGAGAATTTTGAAACAATTTGCTCTGTCCGGGTTCAGAAATAGCATGATCGATATCAACATCGTCGCCGACAAGGAGACCCTCGGCGTCCAGGCTGCGGCCCGTGGTGCTGCGGCCATTCGCGAAGCACAGGCGCGGCACGGTCATGCGACGATCATCGTCGCGACCGGGGCCAGCCAGTTCGAGATGATGAACCATCTCGTCATTGCCGAGGGCATCGACTGGTMGAAGGTCACTGCCTTCCATCTCGACGAGTATGTCGGCCTCGGCCAGGAGCACCCGGCGAGCTTCCGTCGCTATCTGCAGGAGCGCTTCGTCGCCCCGCTGGGTGGCAAGGTCGAGTTCATCCCGGTCGATGGCGAGGGCGATGCCGAGCAGGAGGCGCGCCGGCTCGGCGAACTAATCGCGGGACTACGCATCGATGTCTGCTTCGCCGGCTTCGGCGAGAATTGCCATCTTGCCTTCAACGACCCCCCGGCCGATTTCGAGACGGACGAGCCCTACATCGTGGTCAAGCTCGATGGCGCCTGCCGCCAGCAGCAGTTCGGCGAAGGCTGGTTCCCGAGCCTCGAAGCGGTGCCGGAGCGCGCCATCTCGATGAGTGTCCGCCAGATCCTGAAGAGCGAGTTGATCGTCCTTTCGGTGCCCGACGAGCGCAAGGCGAAGGCGACGCGCGATGCGCTGGAAGGTCCGGTGAGCCCGCTCTACCCCGCCTCGATCCTTCAGACCCACAAGAACACGGTGCTGTTCCTCGACCCGCCGGCTGCCTCCCTGCTCAAGCGGGGCTGATGGTGGGACAGGGTGCGATCATGCTGACGGCCGGCCTCGTCGATCTCCAGGTCAACGGCTTTGCGGCCGTCGACTTCAATTCAGGCGCGGTGACGGCGGCCGAGATCGACCGGGCGCTCGAGGCGATGCTTCGGACGGGCGTGACCATTTGCCTGCCGACGGTGATCACCGCCCATCCGCATGAACTGGAAGAGCGCCTGCGCGCGCTCGATGCCGCGATCTCGGCGAGCCGCCTCGGCCCGCTGATGTGCCCGGGCTACCATCTCGAGGGGCCCTTCCTGAATCCGGCTGACGGCTATTCCGGCTGCCACCCGGCCGCCGCGATGACCGCAGCCGATCCCACCCTGGTCGATCGCCTGGAAGCAGGGCTCGACCGTCCGATCCTGATGGTGACGGTCGCTCCCGAGGTCGAGGCCGTGCCGGCCCTGATCGCGGCGCTGCATGGCCAGGGCAGGATCGTCGCTCTCGGCCATACCGCTGCTGATTTCGATCAGGTCGCTTCCTCCGCCGCGGCGGGCGCGACCCTGTCCACCCATCTCGGCAACGGCATGCCGCAGGTCACGCATAAACTCGCCAATGCGATCTTCGCGCAGCTTGCCGAGGACGGGCTTTGGGCAAGTTTCATTGCCGACGGCATCCATGTTCACCCCAAGGCACTGAAATCGCTGTTGCGTGCCAAGGGACTTAACCGTTCGATCCTTGTGACCGATGCGGTTTCGGCCGCAGCGGCGAAGCCCGGCAACTATCCCTTCGCCGGCATGAGCGTGGAGCGGAAGGCCGACGGTTCCGTGCGCCAGCCGGGAAGCGTCTCGCTCGCCGGCTCGGCGCTCTGCCTCGATCAGGGGGTGCGCAATGTCGTGGCCTGGGGCCTGGCGACGCCGGAGGAGGCGGTCGCGATGGCCTCGAGCCATCCGCTGGCGGTGCTCGAGCCCGCCTTGCGGGCGAGGGGGCTGGAGCTGCCACTAAGCGAGGTCGAGTGGTCCGCTGATCTCGCCGTGCAGCGCGTGCGCATCGGGCCCGAGGAACGCCGCTACGACGCGGTCAAGATGTAGACAACCCAACGATCAGCCTAACCAAAGAGGGAGAGACCATGAGCAAGGATTTCAAGGGAATTGACCGCCGCACCGTGCTGGGCGGCCTGGCCGCGATGGCGACGGGAGCACCGGCGGCCTTTGCGGCTTCGCCGCCGCTGCCGACCTCGCCGGTCGGCATCAACATCATCGATGTCGGCGGTGCGCTGGCCTTGATGCAGAAGGCGTTCGAGGACTATCGCGCGGCCAATCCGAAGCTGGTCTCGCGCATCACCTTCGTGAAGGCGCCGGCGCCGGAACTCGCCAGCAAGATCAAGGCGCAGCAGGAGGCCGGCCGCGCCGATCTCGATCTCGTGCTGACCGGCAGCGACGGCCTCGCAGCGGGCCTCGAACAGAAGCTCTGGCTCAAGATCCTGCCCGACTTCGCCGACAAGTTCCCGAATATCGAGGAGAACTACGAGCCGGCCGCGCTCAATCTGCACCGCGCCCAGGGCGACGGCTTTGGCGTCGTGGTCAACTACTACCCCTCCGGCCCGCTGCTCGAATACGCGCCGGAGCGCGTCAAGAACGTGCCGACCACGGCCGACGAGCTGCTCGCCTGGGCCAAGGCCAATCCCGGCAAGTTCATGTATGCGCGCCCGACCAATTCCGGCCCGGGCCGTACGTTCATGATGGGCCTGCCCTATATCCTCGGCGACAAGGACCCGCAGGATCCGGTCGGCGGCTGGGACAAGACCTGGGCCTATCTGCAGGAGCTTGGCCAGTACATCGACTATTATCCGGCTGGCACCGGCGCGACGATGAAGGAGTTCGGCGAGGGCTCGCGCGACATCATCATCTCGACCACCGGTTGGGACATCAATCCGCGCGCGCTCGGCATCGTGCCGAAATCCGCGATGATCGGCACGTTGAAGGGCTTCCACTGGGTTTCGGACGCCTTCTTCATGTGCGTGCCGAAGGGCGTCCCGAACGATCGCCTCGCCGTGGTGCTCGATCTGATGGCCTATGTGCTGACGCCGAAGGCTCAGGCCTATGCCTATGACGAGGGCTATCTCTATCCGGGCCCGGCGGTGAAGAACGTGCCGCTGTCGCTGGCACCGGAGAGCAGCCAGAAGGTGATCGCCGAATTCGGCCGGCCGGAATATGCCGACCTGATCGCGAAGAATCCGATCGAGCTGCCCTTGAAGCCCGACAAGATGGTCGTGGCCTTCCGCAAATGGGACGAGATGGTCGGCGCCAAGCGCGCCCGCTGAGCAGGCCAGTCGAACGCGACTGTCCAGCAC
>NZ_JBFTLD010000309.1:0-7200 GCF_056396265.1 Allobosea sp. 05T422_2
GCTTGCGCATCGCAATGCTGGCGCCGATATCCTGGCGGACGCCGCCCCGCCATTACGGTCCATGGGAACTGGTGACCAGCCTCCTGACTGAGGCCCTGGTGGAGCGCGGCGTCGATGTCACGCTTTTTGCCACCAGGGACAGCCTGACCTCCGGCACGCTCGCGGGTCTTTGCCCGGCGCCCTATTCCGAGAACCCTGCCATCGACGCCAAGGTCTGGGAGATGCTGCATGTTGCCCATGTCTTCGAGCGCGCAGGCGAGTTCGACCTCCTCCACAATCAGGCGGATTTCGTGCCGCTCGCATTCTCCAGACTGGTCGAGACGCCGGTCGTGACGACGATCCACGGCTTCTCGTCGGACCGCATCCTGCCCGTCTTCAAGACCTATGAGGATCGCGTCCATTATGTCGCGATCAGCGAGGCCGATCGCCATCGGGACCTGCGCTATGCTGCCGTGATTCATCATGGCATCCGGCTCGAGGACTTTCCCTTCGACCCTGATGGCAGCCAGGACCTGCTCTTCTTTGGTCGCATCCACCCCGATAAGGGCGCGGCGGAAGCGATCGCGACGGCGCGGCGGGCGGGTCGGCGGCTGGTCATGGCCGGCATCGTCCAGGATGAGGGCTACCACGCGGCGCAGGTGGTTCCCGCACTCGACGATCGTTCGGTCGTCTATCTCGGCCCGGTTGGCGGGGCGCTACGCACGAAAACCCTGGGCTCGGCGCGCGCGCTGCTTCACCTCATCAGTTTCGAGGAGCCTTTCGGATTATCCGTCGTCGAAGCGCTTGCCTGCGGCACGCCGGTCATCGCCTTCAACCGCGGCTCGATGCCGGAGTTGATCGAGCATGGCGTTACGGGCTTCCTGGTCGACAGCGTMGATGAAGCCGTCGCGGCTGTCGACCGTATCGGAGAGATCGATCGCGCAGCCTGCCGGGCGTCAGTCGCCGCGCGCTTCACGGTTGAGCGGATGGCCGACCGGTACTTGAGCTTGTACCGATCCCTCCTCGGCCACTGACGCCGGATGCKGCGGCGCCCGACAGGGCGACCGCGGTCGACGAGAGCGGGAATGGCAGCGCGCCTTCGCCTTTGAATGGCGCGCCGAATGGTCAGACCACTGCCGCGCTATCGCCCGAGCGCCGGCCTCAGTCCGACGATCCTGTCGGAATTCCAGGCCCGATGGCTTGAACGACGCGCCGGAAGGATCGGACTGACAAGCCCATCGTCCGTCGAGCCTCACCCGCGCGCCTTGCGGCGCGCGTAGTGGGCGCGCGCCTTCGCGCGGTTGCCGCAGCCCTCCATCGAGCACCATTGGCGTGACTGGTTGCGCGTTTCGTCCAGGAAGACCCAGCCGCAGCTCGGATCGGCGCAGCGGCGCAGATGATATCGCCTGCGCGACGCCGCCAGTTCCAGCACCGAGACCGCGACCGGCAGCAGCGGCAGCCGCAGATCCGGCGGTGATCCGCTGGGGTGCCAGTGATGGATGCGGGCGGCACCAGTGTCGACGAGCTGCCCCACGCGTTCGATGTCGCGCAGCAACGCTTCGACCTCGACAAGTCGCGCCAGGCCGGCATGCGCCGGATCGAGGGCCTGTTCGATCTCTCCCCGCAATCGCAGCGCCAAACCGTGGACCTGCTCTGCTGCCCGGACTTTCGCCTCGGCCTCATCCAAAAGCAGCGCGGCGGAGCGCGTGTCGATGAGTTCCAGCCCGGTGGCCCAATGCACCAGTTCGGCATAGTCGTGCAGCCGCTCTGCGCTTCGCGCCGGGTCGCCCCGCCAGGCCGTCGTGTTGATGAAGTCGAGACAAAGCGCTCCCCCCAACGCTAGCGGGGGATGGGTCGCATAGGAGCGCGGGTCGGTGGCCGGCTGGATCAAACCAGATTTCCCTTCTTGCCGGACGTACTTGACAGCTGCGATGGCTGCTCGACAATACTAACCTTGTAAAAGGTTAGAAAGAGTTGACATGGCATCGGGTGCGCGATCGCCTTTCACCCTCTCCGGCTTCAAGCACGGCTTCGTCCGCGCCCAGGCATTGGCTCCCGGCGTGCTCCTCTACGGCGTCGTGTTCGGCATCCTGGCAACGGAGGCACGGCTTTCCGCGCTCGAATCCGTCCTGACCAGCATCTTCATCTATTCCGGTTCGGCGCAGATGGCGGCTCTTCAGGTCTGGCGGGACGGGGCGCAGCTGCTGCCATTATTCGCCGCTATCGTGCTGATGAACGCGCGCTACGTGCTCTATGGCGCGGCACTGCGCCCCTGGCTCGCGGGAGCGCCGCCGCTCGCAAGCTACGGAACCCTGTTCTTCCTCGGCGATGGCAACTGGGCGCTGGCGATGGCCGAGCGGGAACACGGTCAGGACGATGCGGCCTTCGTGCTGGGTTCGGGGATCGCGATGTTCGCGCCCTGGATTTTCGGCACCTTGATCGGCCGCCTCAGCGGCGGCCTGATCGGCGACCCGGCGCGCTACGGCCTGGACTTCATGCTGATCGCCTTTTCAGCAGCGCTCCTCATCGGGATGTGGAAGGGCAAGGCCGATCTCGGACCGGTGCTCGCTGCCGGCCTTGCGGCTGTGATGCTCGCTCCCTTCGTCTCCAGCGGCTGGATCATCGTCGCCGGCGGACTTGCCGCAGCCGCAGCCGGCGCCCTGCTCTTCCGCAATCCGGCCCCGAGCGAGGCCCTGCCGTGAGCCTCGACCAGCGCTTCGCGATCGCGCTCGTGGTGATGGCGACGGCCTCCTATCTCTGCCGCGCCGGCGGGTTCTTCTTCATGCGCTTCGTTGCTTTGACGCCCAGGCGCGAAGCGGCGCTGCGAGCCCTCCCCATCGGCGTCATGACGGGCATCATGGCGCCGGTCGTACTCCAGGGACGCGTCCCGGAATGCGCAGGTCTCGCCGCGGCCATCCTGGTCATGAAAGCGAGCGGCAGCGACCTTGCGGCAGCGCTCGCCGGGGTCGCCGTCGTCGCGCTGCTGAGACAAAGCCTCTAGTAGAAGTTGCGTCCATGCCGGTACAGCCTCGCCTTTCCCAGGTCGCGCTGCGTCGGATACAATCGTCGATCTGAGCAAAAGCCTGTTCCCGCTGCGGGAGGTCGCTGCCCATGGTCATGTCGCCGCCCCCGGCAGTCCCGAGGCGGCCGCCGTTCGTCCCGACGCATTGCCACTGTCCGCCGTGCCGCCCAGAACCGGAAGGGACCGATCGATGGAACGCCGAGATCTGCTGAAGGCCATCGCGCTCGCCTCCTCCGCCGGCGCAGCCGGCGGGCTCTCGCTTGCCACGGAAGCCCAGGCCCAGACGGGCAAGCGCGGCATCGGTACCAGGGACGTCGCGCCGCTCAGCCCGGATTACTTCATCCCCGAGCGCTTCAAGGGCAAGACGCTCATCGTCACCGGCTGCGCGCGCGGCATGGGCGCGCTCGCGGCCCAGCGTGCCGCCCGCGAGGGCGCCAATGTCGTCGGTGCCGACTGGTTGCAGGAACAGGGCTCCGAACACATGAACGCCATCGCGAAGGCAGGCGGAAAGGCGGAGTTCGTCTTCGGCGATATCTCCGACACCGAGACCTGCGAGCAGATGGTGAAGGTCGCGGTCGCTCGCTTCGGCCGGCTCGATTACGCCATCAACAATGCCGGCGTCATGGACGGCGTCTATTCCGGCGCGCCGATCGAATACGAGCGGCAAAAACACCTGCTCTTCGCGCCGATCCATGAGGCCACGGACGCCTACTGGGACAATGTCTTGCGCACCAATGCGACCGGCGTGTTCAAGTCGATGCGCGCCGAGCTCAAGCAGATGGTGAAACAGAATCTCGGCGGCGCCATCGTCAATGTCGGCTCGGTCACCGGGCTAACCGGGTTCGGCGGAAATCCGGCCTATGTCGCCAGCAAGCACGCGGTGACCGGCCTCACCCGCTCGGCCGCGATCGACTATGCCGCCTATGGGATCCGCATCAACTCGGTGAACATGGCCCAGACCGCAACCCCGATGGTCGAGCGCGCGCTGGAGCTCGTGACCAGGAAGCTGCAGGACACAGGCGGCGGCCCGAGCATGAGCATGCTGAAGGCCGACAGCCTGCTGCAGGCGGCCGATTCCCATAAGCGCGACGCGACGCCGGCGGAACAGGTCGCGATCATGCTCTTCCTGCTCTCGGACGAAGCCTCAAACCTCACCGGCGGCACCTACGCGACCGATGGCGGCTGGACGGCGTATTAGAGTGGTGGCGACGCCGCACGCTGCTCCCGCCAGGGGCGATTCCGGCTCTTCTCACGAGCAGGATGCCCGCCTATCCTGACGCGATGCGCTTCAAGGCGGTGATGGTCGATGTCGACGGCGTGCTGATCGTACATCCCGATCCAAGGGGATGGGCGGCTCATCTCGAACGTGATCTCGGTCTCTCCAGGGAGACCTTGCAGGCGGAGTTCTTCGCCCCGCATTGGCCCGACATCATCCATGGCCGTGCTGATCTCCATGCGCGACTTGAGCCCGCATTGGCGAAAATGGGCGCGACAGTGAATGCGGGCACCCTCGTCCGATATTGGTTCGAACAGGATTCCCACGTCGATCGGGACCTGCTGGGACAATTGGCGGAGCTGCGAGCGCACGGCCTGGAATTGCATCTCGCGACAGTCCAGGAGCATGAGCGCGCACGATATCTCTGGCACACGCTCGGCTTCGAGCGCCATTTCGACGCCATCCACTATGCGGCGGCGCTGGGCTGGGCGAAGCCCGCTCAGGGCTTCTTCGCCGCCATCGAGGCGCGAACAGGTTTTGAGCCGCACGAGCTGTTCCTGATCGACGACGCCCCGGCGAATGTTGAGGCCGCAATCGCGCGGGGCTGGAGCGCGGCTCTGTGGACTGGGCAAAGCCGGCTTGCCGACCTGCTGATGGAGTCCGGTTCTTAGGTTGGCATGGGCGTCGAACCGGCAACGCCAGGATGCTGGCCCTGCCATCCCGGCGTCTCCGGGCCAGGAAGCGGAGCTTTGCAACCCCAGCCTCTCGGCCCAGTCCCGGATGAAAAGCCGTCCGGGCTTGGACAGCTAGTGGGCCATGGGTTCGGAAGCGTGCCGCGATGCGTCGCGGGCAACAAGCCGTGTGACCTCGCCGAACAAATCCTTCGGCGCTCTCAGCGCCAAATCGGACAGAGAGAGAATGCCAGTCATCCGCTTCTGCGTGTTCATCACCGGCATGTGATGGATCTCCTTGTCCGTCATGCGGCGCGTCGCATCCCTGATGTCATCGTCCTCGAAGCACCAGGTGATACCCGCCGTCATGACCTTTCTCGCTTTTGTCGTGTTGGGATCGGCCCCTTCGGCGCAGCCACGGCAGGCAAKGTCTCTATCCGTGATCATTCCGATGAGACGATCATTTTCTCCCACGGGGAGGCATCCGATATCCGCGTCGCGCATCTTGCGCGCGACCTCGGTCAGCGAGATGTCCGGAGAGATCCATTCCGCATGCGCGGTCATAGCGTCACGAACGAGCATGGCTACCTCCTGCTCTGCGCGGTTTCAGATCCGAGGCATGTCACTCGCCGTGGGATTGCCTGGTGGTCTCCCTGTCGCGCCGGAATGCGCTGCGACCAGCCGAATACGCTTGCGGGAATACTGCTTCGCGCGCCGAAAGCATGGTCTGGGAGAGGGCTTTGGCGAAGACCCGCCCCAGAGAGCGGCATGCCCGTGGATGATACCGGATCATCGCGGGGCCGGCCAGCATCCTGTGCTGGTTGGCCGGAGTTCAGGCGCCGCGCAGCCGCTTAAGTGGTGTTCAAACGCGCGCATAGCGCCTCCTGCTGGGCTATGATGCAGATGATGGGTCCGACCAGCAGGAGCGGAGCATGATCCACGCGACGTGCCACACAGCCGATGAGGCGATGCGGGCGGAGTTCGACGCCACCCCCTGGTTCGAGGAGGCCGATCCGGCCAGCATTGCGCTTCTCGCCAAACGGGGCTGGTCGACGCCCTGGATCGCCGACGCCCTCGAGGGCCGGCCCGGATATGAAACGCTCCGCGAGCTGATCCGCTATGCCCGAGACCGGCTGGAGATCGAGTCGCGAGAGGACCCGTCCTGGCCGACCTTCGAGTGCCGCGTCGATGGCGCCGAGGCGACCGCATGGCTCGACCGGCACCGATCCGATATCGCTGCGGACGTTCGCCGCGCCGCTTCCTAGATTGGCATTGGCGTCCGCCGCCGAGATCTGGCGCGACGGTCCATCATCGCAAACGGAGCTTCATTCCGGGTTTGGCGCGGCCCGGTCGCGCCAACTGAGCCGCGCCAGCTCAAGCTCACGAAGACGAGCAGGACAACGACCACAATCCTGAGAGAGACGGAATTCAGCAGGAACGCAAAATTGAACGGCGCTATATACTCCCCATTGAAAATAACAGTCCATCTTATGGCCCTCTCACCAAAGTTGATGAACTGATCGTTGCTCAATGACCATACGATCCACCAGATCGTAAATACAGCACAAGCCGCACTTCCGATCGCTATCTCCAGACGGTTGCTGTTGCCTGGGCGCAGCACATCTCCGGACAAGATCCCGGATTGCGCGACCAGAAGGACTGCGAGCACGGCCGTGGCGGCGAACGCAACAAGGCCGGCCGTCGTGAGGTCGGTGTGCAAGGCTGCGAAACACTCCGAAGACAACCGTCGCAAGGTCTGCACATCGCGCCACGCTGCGGGGAAATAAGCCTCCAACCAGCTTTCGCTCGTCGCACGATCCCATGGCAAACCGAGGCCGCAGCGCTGCTGCTCAAATGCTCGCCGCGCCTTGATTCCAAAGACGCTCGTGAACACAAACGAGACGAGGATCGGGATAGCCAAAGCCCATCCAAAGCGGGCCCTTGCCTTACTCTTGGTCGTCTCGCGCATGAAGCAGTGCTGCCATAAGCGGAACCCGGCGCCAAGAGCTCTGGGCATCGCGCTTTCCGCTGTGCGTCAGCCGATGACCAGGTTGGCGTCGAGAGCCTCCTTCCCTGAGTCCCAGGAGCACTGACCCTGCCCTGCACTGCCGATGCGATTGCCCTGCGTGTTGCCGGCTTGACCGCAACTCGCGATTGCAGGACGGTCGGATCGACCGATGGTGATCGGGCCGGCGGAGTTGCATTTTTGAGACCTGCACTTTTGCCGCACGTTTGTGGCGCCCTTACCTTTCCGGCTCCGTCCGCGATCCCCTCGATCCTCCGTCCTGTCACCGTCGCTGCCGGCCCCGTGC
>NZ_JBFTLD010000310.1:0-7176 GCF_056396265.1 Allobosea sp. 05T422_2
GGGCACGATATCGACATCCGGCTGCGCATTCGACAGCCCGGCAACGATATAGCCCAGCCACAGCCTCATGCTCTCGCTGCTGGCGGCCTGGAAACAGAGTGACGGYTCGATATGAGCCCAGGCGATCTCAAAGGCCTCGCGCGCTGTTGCAAGTTCGAGGAGTTCGGGAAGGGAGCTGAACGGCATCGGGCACCTCCGGCACCCGCGAAACTCAGCATCGAACCCGACCTGCGGCAAGATGACGAATTCCGACCCAGGGCCCCCGCCTCTCGCAGAATGCCACAGCTCTCGCAGCGTTCAGTCGGGGCGCTCAGTGTCCGCGATGAAGGTCGCGCCGATCGAGTGCTGGCTGCGCCAGGCGATCCGCACGCAGCTGTTGATGTGCAGGGCCGGAGCGATCAGCCTGAAGACGTCTGGCGCCTCGAACCCCATCGGCACGCGCAGCTTGACGCCGGACACCGAGACATCGCGGATAATGCAGGGAATCTCGTTGTTCTGGCCGGGAAGCCGGATTCGCGCTTCCTGCACAACCTTCTTGCGGTGGTGGCGGCGCTCTTCAGTCTGACCCGGCAATTCGCAAATCCCCGCCACGATCGATCGGTTCAAGTCTATCTGGAACCTGCGCCCGGCACGTTAACCGATGACGTACAGCCCGCGAAGAGTCCGGGCAAGCTTGCCGGACCATCCGGGCCGCCAACCCACAATGAGTTGATCGACTTCCACATGACAGGCCAGCATGGATGGGCGGCGACGCGAAGCCACCGGAGCGCCATGGCTCTATGGGCGTGAGCGATTGCCGTGGAGGAGAAGAGATCATGCGCCATTCTCTCAAGCTGAAATCGCTTCTCATGCTCTTCGCCCTCCTAGCGAGCGTCGTGGCGCCCCTGCCCAGCCTGGGCACGGCCGAAGCGCAGGTCCGCTCCTCCAGCTCGCCGCAGATATCGGGGCAGACTGTCCGCAGGGGCCACCATTCCAGCGCCCAACGGCCCGGCAACGGGGCGCATGTCAGCCGGCCGCAGCACCGTCCGTATAAGCGCCCGTCGCATGTCCATCGGCCGAGCCCGCAGGTCCGGCATCATCGCCCGGGGCCTGTGACCGTCGTTCACCCGCGGCGTCACTGGCATCGCGGCGGAGCGGTTGCAGCGGGGGCGGCGCTCGGCTTCATCGCCGGGGCAGCGGCTGTCTCGCTCGCCGGCCCGGCGCCGCGCGCGGGCTATTGCTGGTACTACACCACGCCCCAGCGCATGACCGGCTTCTGGGACTGGTGCCCCCGCTGAGCGGGTGCCTCGCTCCAGCCGAATGCCCAAGGTTACGCGCCGGAAGAGCTCGGGACCATCACCTCGGAAGCGGTGAGCGATGCCGGTGGTCACCCCTTTTCGGCGGCGCGCGCCTGGAACAGCCGCACGAAGGCATCGAGCTCCGCCCGCTCCAGATCGGAGATCGCCCAATAGGTGAAGGCGCGATCCTCCCAGGTCACCAGTGAAAACCCCCGTGCCGAGCTGCCGCTGGGCCCGGCGGGCGGCTGGGACGAGACAGCGCGCGGCAAGGCGACGACCGAGATCAGATGCTCATTGTGGCGGTAGACGAGGGTCGGCGCGACGTGATTGCCGATGACATCGATGCGTGCGCCGACGAGGGGAAAACCATCCCGAGCAAAGTCGTCGGGCGGCGGAGACAGGCCGATCTTGGCGTCAAGCCATGGCTTGACCTGGTGTCGATCGGACGAGGCCATGTCGACCGGAGTGGGTGCGATGAGGGCCCGGCGGTGACTGCTGGCGATGTCGCCCGCCATATCCTCCGGCGCCACTCTCGACACGCCCCAATAGGTTCCGCCCCCGGCCAGCAGGCTGGCGATCAGAGCGGTTGCGGCCAGTGCGCGCCAATCGAAACTGCGAGCCGGCCGCGCCGATGCATCGGCGCCGATCGCAATGACACGCTTGCGCAGCTCGGCACTGGGCTCCGGCCGGGGCAGCTGCCGCATCGCGCTGCGCAGGGCAACGATCCGCGCCCTTTCCGCCGCGAGGGGCGGATCGGTTGTGAGGCGGCGCTCGAGCGCAGATGCACTGGCCGCATCGAGTTCGCCATCGACGAGAGCGTGCAGAAGCAGCCGCGCTTCGCCTGGATCGATGGGCTGGCCGTCACGCTCGGTCATTGCGTCCCCCAAGCTGGCGGATCAGGATCGTGCGGGCTCGCGACAGGCGGGACATGACGGTGCCAATCGGCGCCGAAATCAGATCGGCGATCTCGCGATAGCCCAGCCCATTGATATCGCGCAGCACGAGAACCTCGCGGAACGGCGGGGGCAGCGCTGCAATCGCCGCTTCGATCTCTGCCGCGTCGGCGCGGGCGATCATGGCCGCCTCCGCATCGTCATCGCCTGATGGGCCAGAAGCCAGCAGATCCGCATCCGTGACCTCGTCGAGCGGCACGAGCATCGGCCCGCGATTCCTGGCGAGCCATGTGTGACAGGCATTGCGCACGATCGCGAGAAGCCAGGCGCGAGCGCTGCCGCCTGCATAGGTTCCGATCCCGGCATAGGCGCGAAGGCAAGCCTCCTGGACGACGTCTTCTGCATCATGTGCATTGCCCGTGAGCCAGCGGGCGAAGGCCAGCGCATCCGCAAGATGGGGCAACACCACCTCGCGAAACCGTTCGGCGGAAGGGTCGCCGCTTGCTGCCACTGTCGGCTCGCCGTCTGGACACCCGGCCACAAGGTCCGATCAGCGGGAAACGCGGATCTTTCCCTGCATATGCGGATGAAGGCTGCAGAAATACGAAAACTCCCCCGGCAGGGTGAAATCATACGCGAAACTGTCCTTCGTATCGAGCGCGCGGGATCTGAACGAGCCGTCACCCGCGACAACCAGATGCGGTTCGTCATCCTCGTTCCGGAACGTGACCGTCGTTCCGGCTTTCACGGTGAGGTCCGGCGGAACGAAAGCGAAGTTGGAGATCCTCACCAGCGCCTCCTCCGCCCCCGCGGGACGGGATGCGGCGAGGACCGACAGGACGATGATCGCGCCCGCAGCCCAGAGGGGCCTGTGCCTGCAAGTCATGTCGCTCTCCCGATTGCACGGTTACGCCATCCCTCGTTCAGCCGCGCGCGAGCGTGCTGTCGATGATCGCCAGATCGTTTGCGCCCGGGCGAATGGCGACGCTCGTAATGCCGAGGAACTTGCGCAACTCGCCAGCCGGGACGGTCAGGGGACCGGGCGAGGAGGCGGTCCCCGGCGCCGGCTGCGGAAAGGCCGTGGACCTTGCAGTGTGAAAGGTCACATTGCCTTCCACCTTCTGCATGATCTGGTGGATATGGCCGTTGAGGATGGTGACGGACCCGAAGGGCTTGAGCAGCGCAAGCGCCTGCGTGCTGTCGGCGGTGCCCCAGCCCCAATCGGCATAGACCGTCCAGAGCGGGATATGCGCGAAGACCACGATGGGAGCCGAGGCGCTGCGGCCGCGCAAATCGTCGGCGAGCCATTTCAGCTGCTCCGGCCCGAGTTGACCGAGCCCGCCAGCCTTGAGGTTCACGACATTGACCAGGCCGATGAAATGCACGCCGCCTTCGTCGAAGGAATACCATCCGGCGCCCTGCTTGCCCTTGCCGTACCGCTCCGAATAGGCCTGCCCGTTACCCTCGTCGATCACGTCATGTTCGCCAGGCACGTAGTGAACGTCGAGCCTCGCGCCGCCGATGACACGCGCCGCATCATCGAATTGAGCGGCCGTGGAGAGATGCGTGATGTCGCCCGTATGGATCATGAAGGCGGGCTTGGCCGGGAGCGCCCCGATCTGGGCGATAGCCTCCGTGAGCGTGTCGAGAGCATGCGGGTTCGCAGCCTTGTCGAAGCCGACATGGCTGTCGGATATCTGCAGGAAGGTGAACCCCTTGGTGACCGCTTCTGCCGCCTCCGCCCTGCCGAGGAGGCCCAGCGAGACCGGCACCCCGCTCGCAACCGTCCAAAGCACGCCGGTTCCGGCCCAGATCATGCATTCGAGCGTCTCGCGGCGTGTGGTGGCAGGCCGCTCAGTATCGATCCGATGATGTGTCATGGTCGATCTCCCAAGAACGCAACCACGCTGCGTTCATTGAGAAGACAGGTCTTCAGCGCCGTTTATTCCCGACCATGCGAATTTTCGTCATCGGTGCTGCGCAGCAATGCGACGCTCGGTCCGCGGCATGAGCGTGCGGAGGATGGACCGCGCCCGCCCAGACAGCCGGATCGAAGCAGAAAGCGGGCCGCGCCTCCGGCAATCGCAGCGCCGACACAATGCGAATTCTCGCCCGCCGAACGGTTTCGCCGCGGACCAGACAAGCAATTTTGCATCGTGAAGGCTCGCATGTATGGATAAGATACGATTTCGGCTGCTCGATTCCTGTCTGCAAGCCTTGGCTCCTTCTCCAGCGCGAGCAGGCACGGTCAGCAGCTCTTGTATGTCTACCACCGGTCGAAATTACCGAATGTAATTTACTAAGGGACCACGGCTATGGCTCTCAAGCTACTCAATGCAGATGCGATCCGCGACAGTGCGTTCTCACTGCAACCTTATCCGCATTTCCTTGGTGAGAACTTTCTCAGGCCTGAGGCCATCCCGGATATACGTCGGGATTACCCGGCCATTACGAAGCCTGGCTATCTGACCGTCGACGATATCGAGCTGGCGGGAAGCTTTAAACAGCTGATCGATGAAATGGAGAGCCCGGACCTCACCGAGGTGCTTTCGCAGCGCTTTGGAAAAGACCTCCACGCCTTTCCGCGGCTGACCACCGTCCGAAAGCTCTCGCAGGCCAAGGACGGCCGCATTCACACCGATGGCCCGAGCAAGGTCATGACCGTGCTGCTCTATCTGAACGACGACTGGTCACCGGATGCGGAAGGCCGGCTGCGCGTGCTCTATGACGGCACRAATTTCGAGCCCTTCGCCTGCGAGGTGCCTCCGACCATGGGTGCCGTTTTCGGTTTCCTRCGCTCCGACAATTCCTGGCACGGCCACAAGCCCTTCGCGGGCGAGCGGCGTGTCGTGCAGACGGCGTGGATCACCGACGCATCCGAACTCGAGCGCAAGAAGAGCAGAAACACGGTCGCGAAGTTCTTCAAGAGCATCTTCGGCCGCTAGATCGCGCTGCGTTTGGACGAAATCGTCCAAACGCAGAAAACGTGATCGACTCTCATAGTTTAGAGCATGCTTAGTGCGAAAAACCGTTGCCACTTTTTCGCAGCATGCTCTTGGTTCCTTGTGAATGGCCCGCTCGGCAGACCGGCGAAGGTTTCGCGCCGGCCTTCCGCGGGCCATTGCGGCGGCTGACCGAAACCCGGGACCGAGAGCCTTGCGCCCTTGGCCAGACAGGTCGTTCGGCGCAAAAATCGCAACTAAATCACGGCGTCGATAGACCATCAGGCATGACTTCGTGTCACCGGCCCTGTGTCACCGCCGAGGCCCATACCTCCCGCGAAACGCAGTGTTGAGCAATCGCTCCGGCCCGCCTACCCTCTCCCCGTGACAGACCTTCCCCCCGCCTGGGCCCATCTTCAGCCGGCCTCCCTCAAGGCGCTCCTTGAGCCGCCCGGCAAGGTCCCRCAGGCCGTTCGCCTCACGCCTGATAGAGTCTCCGTCGAGGCCGCCCTTCAGGCTCCCATGGTCATCGCCGCGAGGCTCCTGCTGGCGCTTGCCGTGGAGAAGGGCGGACTGGTCCTCACCCCTGCCGGAGCCCTGAAGCGGGCCGATGTCCGGCATGTCTTCGACCGGACGGAGTGGCCGGGATACGACAGGGCCACCACGCTCGCGACGAACAAGGTCATCAACGAGCACGATGCCTACGGGGTCCTGTTCACACGGATCGTGCTGCAGGCGGCCCGGCTCCTGCGGAAACGCTCGGGGGTCCTGAAGGCGAGCAAGGCAGGCAAGGCCATGCTGGCGCCCGAGGCCGCCCCGGCGCTGCTCGCCGCGCTGTTCGAAGCGACATTCTGGAAAGTGAACCTCCAGGACTTCGACCGGAACCCGCTGGAGTTCTGGCCCCAGCACCACATGGGCGTGATCCTGTGGAGCCTGTTGGTGACGGCGCATGGCTGGTCCCATGCGAAGGACCTGATGCCGGCCTGTACGATCATGGAGACCATCGGGGACCCGATTGCTCCCGACTTTCCCGAGTTCGCCCTGACGACGCGGGTGCTCCGGCCGCTGTCATGGCTCGGACTACTCGAGAGCCGAAGATCGGAGAAGAGGCCCGATGGCGGGCTCGACGATGACGTCCGGAAGGCGCCGCTGTTCGACCAGCTCTTGCGATTTGAGGTGGAGTTGAAGGGTGGCGGCGAGCCGCGACACTGAGGCCAGGGGAATTCGCGAGCCGGGAGCCTGGGCTGCCTGCCCAGGGCCGACAGCGCCTGCCGCCGTCAGCAGCGGCGCACAGGGCCATGCGAAGAGAGCCGGCGCGGTGTGGCCGGGAGGGTTTTCGGCCCTCTCAGCTGTCAGAAGCGGAAGTCCATAACTGGAGGTGGCGATTTTGCTGGATGCGGTGCTCGGTCTGATGGTCGAGTTCATTCTTCAGATCATCGGCTATCTGACGGGCAAGACGCTCATTCGCGGACTTACGCTGGGCAGGCTCGCGATCGGCGACTATGGAAGACGCCCCTTCTCCCTCTATTGGCGTGTAAGCGGCCGCACGGTCCTCAGCGGCGATCTTGCAATATTGATCGGATGGGGATTCTGGCTGGTGCTTGCCATCACGTCCATTGTCCTCTTCAGGCAGAGCATCCCACTGGATCAATAGGGCTGCCCCCAGAGCGCCCTGCCCGGAGGAGCGCCACGACGCGGTAGTGGCTCTCGGCCGGTCATAGGTCGTGCTGCGCAGATCGAAATGCGATTTGGCGGGATGCGTCACTTGATTGAGCGCATTTTCAATGCTGCCCCAAAGGGGGAGTGGTGCCCAGAGCTGGAATCGAACCAGCGACACTGCGATTTTCAGTCGCATGCTCTACCAACTGAGCTATCTGGGCATCCGGCGAAGCGCCAGGCGCTTCGTGTTGGTGGGGGCGATATAGAGCGTGATTGGCGGGCTGTCCAGTCGCTTCAGCCGGCTTCCGATCAAGTCTCGTCTTCGCGTGTGGGTAACCCGGTTTCAGACTCCTCCACCGGCTCGCCGGGAATGACATAGCTGCCCTTCAGCCAGTGGCCGAGATC
>NZ_JBFTLD010000311.1:0-7165 GCF_056396265.1 Allobosea sp. 05T422_2
TACTCGATCGGCCCGAACATGAGGCTGAAGGAAACCAGCGGCGGCGAGAGCAGGATGAGCGAGATCGAGGACAGGACGCTGCCGATGACGCCGGACAGGAGCGCCACCTGAAGCGCGTAGGCTGCCTGACCCTTCTGGGTCATCTTGTAGCCGTCCAGTACGGTCGCAACCGAAGCCGGGGTGCCCGGCACCCGCATCAGGATGGCCGGAATGGCGCCGCCATAGGAACCGCCATTGTACATACCGGCCATCATGCCGAGTGCAAACATCGGATCGAGCCCGAAGGTGAGCGGGATCAGCACGGCAAGGCCGGTCACCACKGTCAGGCCCGGCAGGCAGCCGACGATCAGACCGGCGATCAGGCCGATGAACATCGCAAGGATGTTCATCGGGGCGAAGACAAGCGGAAGGGCGTGGAGGAGCGCGTCGATCATCTCAGCCGTCCCAGAAATGGGGAAAGGACATCCGGCGGGATCGGACGTTCAAGCGCATAGACGAAGATCGCCAGGATCGAGACCACGCAGACCACGGCGACGATGGCCGAGAGGCGCCAGCGCTGGAAACCGACGGCGGCTGGCAGCAGCACGCAGAGCGCGAGGCTCGGCAGGATGAAGCCGATGAGGCTGACCGCCGCGAAATAGGCGACAAGCGCCGCGATACCGACGGCGAGGCGAGGGGCGTGCTCGGCGAAACTGCCTTGCATCGGATTGCCCCGCTGCCGCCGGAGGAGTTCGCGCAGGGCGATCCAGCAGCCGATCACGGCCATGCCGATGCCGATCGCAACCGGATAGGCCGCGCTCTCGGCAGGATAGGTCGAGGCCGTGGCGATCACCGTGACGGAGGTCGCCACCAGAATGGTGGCGAATCCGATTTCTGCGAGGCTTCGCGACCGGCCCTGCGGGGCAGATGCCTCGGGCGTCACTTCCATGGGGTTGCCTTCCAGGTGGCCTCGAGATCGGTMGAGGCGCGGTCGAGGAAAGCTTTGAAGTCTGACGAGGCGAGATATTGCAGCGGAATCTCGGCCTTCTTGGCGGCATCGAGATATTCGGGGTCCTTCAGCGCCTGGTCGATCGCCTTTTCCAGCTTGGCGATGACATCGGCCGGGATGCCCTTCGGGGCCGCGATGCCGCGCGAGGCGCCGACGACGACGTCATAGCCGCCTTCGCGGAAAGTCGGTGCATCAGGCAAATACGACGAGCGCTCGGCGCTCATCACGCCGATGACCTTGATGGTGCCTTCGCGCGCGATCTGCAGGGCCTCGCTGAGATTCATCGTCGCGGCCGGGACATGGCCGCCGAGCACGGCCTGGCGCACCGGTGCCGTGCCGCCGAAGAAGGCGGGGGTGAATTTGGTATCGGCGAGGCGCTGGAAGTTCAGGAGCGCGATATGCTCCGAGGAGCCGCTGGCGCCTGAGGTGCCGATGACGACGGCGCCCGAGGCCTTCTTGGCTGCGTCGACCAGGTCCTTCAATGAGGAATAGGGGCTGTTCTTCGGAACGACCAGGACACCGGGATCGTAGACGAGATTGGCGACGGGCTGGAAGTCGCTCATCTTGAACTTCGACTTGCCCTCGACCACCAGCGCGTTGATCGCCGGCGCGTTGATGAAGCCGATCGTGTAGCCATCCGCCTTGCCCTGGGCGACCGAAGTCCAGCCGATCTCACCGCCGGCACCGGGCTTGTTGACGACGCCGATACGGGCGCCCGGACCGAGATATTTCTCCATGTAGCGGGCGATCGAGCGGGCGGCGACGTCTGTCCCGCCGCCTGGCGCGAAGGCAACGATCATCTCGATCGGTTTGTCCGGATAGTCGGCACGGGCCGGAGCGCCCGCTGCGGTGAAGAGGAGCGCGGTTCCTAGTGCGGCAACGATCGACAACGACTTCATGGTCGACTCCTTCAAGGGGCTGGGGCAGGCGTTGGAGAGGTGGTCAGCAATGCGCGTTCGACGAACCCGAGCCTGTCCTGGCCCCAGAACAGTTCCCCGTTCACGGCGTAGGTGGGAGTGCCGAAGATGCCGAGACGCTCGGCTTCAGCGAGATTGTCGTTCCAGGCCGCGATAATCGTCGGCTGCTGGGGATTGGCGACGAGCGGTACCGCGACTTCGCCAAGCGTTTCGCGGGCGATCGCCTTCAGCGTATCGAGATCGGCAATATCCTGGTCTTCCGCCCAGAGCGCGCGCTGGATGGCAAAGGAGAAGCTGCGCGCATMGAGGCCGGCGCGGTCGATGGTGATCACGGCCTGTGCCGCCAGTTCGATCGTCCGGCACGGGTAAAAGCGCGGCTTCAGGTTGAGTTTCATGCCGAGATGGCGGCGCCAGCGGTCGAGTTCGACCGCATGATAGGCCTGACGTGGATCGGGGCGGGTCCTGAGCGGAATGCCACCATTCGCTTCGATGATCCGGATCGGCCGTAGCCGGAGACGCGCGCCTGTGCGTTCGACGATGTCGTAGAGCCTGGGCGCGCCGAAATAGGCCCAGGGCGAGGAGATGCCGTAGAAGGCCTCGACCAGCGGGCGCTCACCTGCCGGCATGGCTGGCCTCCAGCTCGGTGTCCGCATCCTGCCATTCGTCGCCGAGCAGTTCGGGCGTGTCGTAGGCCATCAAGGCCCGGTAATGCGTCTCGCGATCGGCGACGAAGAGTGCGCGGGCGATGCCGCGGGCCAGCCGCTCGGCGCCGTCGCTGACCGCCGGAATGTCGCCCGAGAGCTTTCCGTGGCTCAGCATCGCGGGATAGTTGAAGCAGTGTATGCGCGAGAGGGCCGGGCAGGTGCCCGGCACTTTCTCCTGAAATTCGAAGGCGGGGCCGAGATCGGGCGCGTGCAGCAACTCGGCGCTGTCGCTCCCTGGCGGCGGCGTATAGCGATCCTTCCAGAAGCGGATGAAGGGCGCGACCGCTGAGAGTTCCGGCCGCTGCGCGGGATCGACCGAGAAGCCGGTCGCGAAGATCAGGAAGTCGAGATGATGCACGCCCTTCGACGTGGTCAGCACGATATGGCCATCCTGCTCCGCGAGATCGAGCAGCGGGCTGCCGAGATGGAAGCGGGAATTGGCATGGCGCGAGACCCGCAAGGTGCTGTCGCGCGGCGGCGGGGTCTGCGCCTTCAGCGCGTAGTCGAGGAAGCGCCATTTCCAGTCGTCCGGCAGCCCCGCGAAGCCATGCACCACGCCCTGGCTGCCGATGCCGGTGAACTTGTTGATCCGCGGCAGATCCTTGCGACGCACGATAAGATCGAGACTGGCAACGCCATGCTCCAGCGCGGTCGCCGCATTGTCCATGGCCGAGGCGCCGGCGCCGATCACGCCGACCCGCAGGCCTTTCAATGCCGCAAAGTCGATATCGTCCGCGCTATGGGCCCAGAATTTGCGGTCGATGCCATGTGCGATCGGTGGCACCCAGGGGCCGCCCAGCCCATCGCGTCCGGTGGCAAGCACCAGATGCCGCGTGAAGATGGTGCGTGTTCCCTCAGCATCCGAGATGTCGAGGGCCAGGATGTCGTCGGCCAGCGGCGTCACCGCGTCGAGCGAGGTCGCGTTCGCGATCGGGAGGCTCAGCACGCGCCGGTACCAGACGAGGTAGTCCATCCACAGGCCGCGCGGGATCTTGCCGAGGGCGTCCCACGTCGTGCGGCCGAACTGCGCCTCATACCAGGCGCGGAAGGTCAGTGCGGGCAGGCCGAGTGCGGGGCCGGTGAGCTGCTTGGGCGAACGCAGCGTTTCCATACGTGCATAGGTCACCCAGGGGCCTTCCTGGCCGGCGGGGGCGCGGTCGATAACGGTCACGTTGGAGAGGCCGAGCCCCTTGAGCGCGGCCGAGGCTGCCAAGCCGCACATGCCGGCTCCGATCACGACGACGTCGCGAACACGCTGGCCGTTGAACGCGCGCTGCGGCACCCAGTCCTTCGCCGGCCATTCCAGCCATTCAAGGTCCTGACGGAGGCGTTGCTCCAATGCGGGGAGGCCCATCGGGGCCGGCAATGCGGCATTCATGCCGTTCTTCCGATTGCTCTGGCTGCGACTGGGGCCGGGCCGAAGATATCGGCCAGGAGTCGGTCACGTGCCGTGGGAGGGTGTTTGACGAAGCCGGGCAGCGTCTCGCGGGCGAGGGCCTCCAGCGCGCCGACGAGACCTTCGACGAGGGGCGTCAACGGACGGCCATAGGGCGTGACCACGCCCCAGAAGAAGGAGATGGGCACGTCGAGCTTGCGGATCGCGACGCCCTCGAGCGGCATGCCATAGGCGATCACCGGTTCGAGGATCGCGATGCCGAGGCCGGCGCGCGCGGCCATCAGCGCCGTGTTGGAGGTATTGGCATCGAGGACCGAGGCCGGCCTGACGCCAACCTGCTCGAGGGCGACGTCGACACGTCTGCGCCAGCGGAATGGGTTGGCCATCGTGATCAGGCGCCGCCCCTCGATCGAGGCGAGCGGAATCGTGCCGGACGCGGCAAGAGGGTCGTCGGCGCGGATAGCGGCCACGCAAGGTGCTTCGCCGATCCAGTGGATTTCGAGGGCGGGGTGATMGACCGGCAGGCTGGTCACGCCGATCTCGGCGACATGGGTCGCGACCGACTGGACGACCTGCTCGGCCAGCGCCGCACGAATATGGACCTGTTCCGGCAAGGCATCCTGGCCGAGCCGCGCCAGGGCTGCGGGCAGCATGCCGGCGGCGAAGGAGGCGATCGCCGCGATCTCGAGCGAGCGCGGCTTGTCGGCGGCGATGGCCTCCGCACGCTCGCGCAGCTGCCGAAGCCAGGTGATGACGGGCTCGACTTCCTGGTGAAAGCGCAGTCCGCGCTCGGTGKGGGTGACGCGCGGGCCGCTGCGGTGAAGCACGCTGAAACCCAGCGTCTCCTCGAGCTCCTGGATCAGCCGGGTCAGGGCTGGCTGCGAGCGGCCGAGCAGCCGCGCCGCGCCGGTGATGCTCCCGGCGGATATGACGGCGGCGAACGCTTCAAGCTGGCGCAGATCCATTGGATGGTACCATTCCCATTTTGAATGCTAACTATGTCATGATGCGCGTCAAGCATGAAAGCGTGCATGAGAATGCGATCCCCAGCTTGAGTGAGCCGTAGGCTCCGTCCGGTGGATCTTCAGAAATGGATGCCGTCGAAGACCCGTTCCTGGGCATTGCGGATATGGGCCTGCATCGCCTCGCGCGCCCTGACGCCGTCGCCGTCGCGGATGGCCTCGAAGACGGCCGCATGCTCGCGCTGAACCATGGCGAGATGCTCGGCCGATTGCAGAACGGAGAAGCTGCGGGCGAGGTCGATGACGAAATCGACCTGAGACCTCACAGCGGCCAGAGCGGCCTCGAAATAGGGGTTCTGGGTTGCCCGTGCGATCGCTGCGTGAAAATCGCTGTCCTGCTGGACGCCGATCCGGCCCGTCTTGATCGCGAGGTGGATCGCGTCGAGTTCCTTCTGGATCGCGGCGATATCGGCCTCGCTGCGATGCAGCGCGGCCGCATAGGCAACCTCGCCTTCGAGTGCGATCCGGAACTGATAGACGCGTCTGACATTCGAGATCGTGCGAATGCCTTCGTCCTTGCTCAGGGGAGCGCGGGGCGGCGGCGCAGTCAGCTGCGGTTGCACTGCCGCGATGAAGCTGCCGGCGCCTTGCCGGGAATGGATCAGGCCGTCATCGCGCAGGCGCCGCAATGCCTCGCGCACCGTCGGCCGCGAGACGCCAAACTCCTGGCTCAGTTCGTTCTCCGAGGGCAGCTTTCCATCGGCGAAGACTTCGCCGCGCCGGAGGCGCTCAAGCATGTCCGCATAGAGTACGTCGCTCAGTTTCGGGCGGTGAGACACGGGCGCCTTCTGTTCCAGGTCATCACGAACTTGGCAAGTTCACTTGTAAACAGATTTACATACTTTGCTGCACCTGCAAAGCGACCTGGCTCTACGACTATCGAATCGCGCTATTTTTGAGCGTGCAGGGGCGCATAATCACGCAAGGCGTGCGTTGACAGACAAGTTTTCAACTCGCTACTTGTAAAGGGACCGGCGACCTTCGAGGCCCGGTGCGGGGAGATCGTTTCATGACCACGACGCGTCGTGCCATCCTCCAGGCCGGGCTTGCCCTGCCGTTCATGTCGATGCCGGGGCGCGCGCAGCGTGCGAGCGGTATCCTGCGCTACGGGCTTTCCGCCTTTCCGCCCAATCTTCAGCCCTGGGTCAGCACCGGGGCGTCGGCCGGCACGGTGAAGATGCTCACGCATCGCAGCCTCGTGTCCTATGACAGCAAGGGCGAGTTGCGAGGCGAGTTGGCCGAGTCCTGGTCGCGCGACAGCGATGGCGCCTGGGTCTTCAAGCTGCGGCAGGGCTGCGTCTTTCATAATGGCGAACCGGTCACGGCCGAGGACGTGAAGTGGTCGATCGAGCAGATCGCCGGCGAGAAGTCGACCGCCTATATGCGCACCCAGTTTCAGGGGATCGAGCGCATCGAGATTCCCGACCCGAAGACCATCCGGCTTGTCACCACGCTGCCGCAGGCGACGTTGCCGAGCTGGTTCGGCAACTACAACACTTTCGTGATCTGGCGGAAATCGGCGCCGAACGAGCCGGTCGGAGCAGGCCCCTTCAAACTGGCCGGACAGGAGCGCGGGACCTCGCTCGATCTCGTCGCCTTCGACAAGTTCTACAAGCCGGGTTTTCCGAAGGTGAAGGGCATCAAGTTCGTCGTCTATGCCGACGAGAACCTGCGCTTCGCCGCGCTGCAGTCCGGCGATGTCGACATGATCGAGTATGTGCCGTGGCAGTCGATGTCCGCGGTCGAGGCCGACTCCAGGCTGAAGCTCGATTCGGTCGAGGGGCCGTTCATGGACATCCTCTTCAACGGCACCAAGCCGCCCTTCAACGATCCCCGCGTGCGCCGGGCCATCGCCCATGCCGTGAAGCGCGACGATATCGTCAAGGCCGCCTTCTTCGGGCGCGGCAAGCCGCTCGAGGGCCTGCCGATCGTCGAAGGCACGCCCTGGTATGACAAGGAACTGGCGCATGGCTGGAATTATGATCCGGCCCGGGCCAAGGCGCTGCTCGCCGAGGCCGGGTTCGCCAACGGCTTCCAGTCGACGCTGCTCGCCACCTCGCAGTTCGGCATGCACAAGGATACGGCCGAGGTGGTGCAGCAGCATCTGGCCGCCGTCGGCATCCAGTGCGAGCTGCAGC
>NZ_JBFTLD010000312.1:0-7162 GCF_056396265.1 Allobosea sp. 05T422_2
CAGGACCTGACGCTGGTCGACCTGACCGAGCGCGAAGGCCGGTCGGTCGTCATCGGGCTGAACAAGTGGGATCTCGTTGCCGACAAGCAAGGCCTGCTGGCCGAGCTCAAGGAGAAGGCGAACCATTTGCTGGCGCAGGTGCGCGGCGTGCAGATCGTTCCGCTGTCAGGTCTGGCGGGCGAGGGTATCGACCGGCTGATGCAGGCTGTCTTCGCCAGCTATGACGTCTGGAATCGCCGCGTCTCCACGGCGCGGATCAACCGCTGGCTCGAAGGCGTGCTCTCGGCTCACCCGCCTCCGGCCGTCGCCGGACGCCGCATCAAGATCCGCTATATGACGCAGGCAAAGGCGCGCCCGCCGACTTTCGCGCTGTTCGGCAACCAGCTCGACCATTTGCCGGTGTCCTATACGCGCTATCTCGTCAACAATCTGCGCGAGGCATTCGAGCTGCCGGGCACACCGATCCGCCTGCATACGCGCGGCGGTGACAATCCCTACGATCGCAACAAGCGSAAGTGAAGGTCACCGTCGTCGGCGCGGGCATTGGCGGCCTTGCGACGGCCTGGGCTCTCAGCGGACGTGGCCATGACGTAACGCTGCTCGAGCAGGCGCCGGTGATTCCCAATCCCTACGCCGCCTCGGGCGACCAGCATCGCATCATCCGTCGCGCCTATGGCAGTGCCGATGGCTATGCCCGCACCATCCCGGAGGCCTTCGCGGCATGGGACGAGATGTGGGCTGATCTCGGCCGGTCCCACCTCGCCAATTGCGGCGTTCTCGGCGTCTCGCTGCAGGAGGGCGACGAGGGCGAGCAGTATCGCGACGGGCTCGACCGGACGTCACAGCCTTATACGCTGCATGCGCCTGCCGAAGCCGCGACGCGCTGGCCCTTTCTCGATGCGGCAAGCCTCCGCTACGCCTATTTCAGTGCCGACGGCGGCGCTCTCTTTCCGGCACGGATTGCGGCGGATCTGCTCCGACTTCTGGCGGAACGCGGCGTCGCGATTCAGGCCAATGCGCGTGTTTCTGCCGTGGAGCCGGATGCCGGCGTCGCCATCCTTGACGATGGGGCGCGGATTGCTGCCGACCAGGTCGTGGTGACGGCTGGGGCCTGGGTGCTGCGCCTGTTCCCGGAACTCGGCGATGCGCTGAAGACCTACCGCACTGCGGTCGTCTATCTCGATCCGCCCGGGGATCTCCGTGACGCCTGGCAGCGTGCGCCTGCCATGGTCAGCGTCGGTGGCGACAGACACGGTTACATCCTGCCGCCGGTGGACGGGACCGAACTGAAGCTGGGCGCAGGAATCCATCGCCGCCCGAGAGAGCCCGACGAGGAGCGCGAGCCTCGTCCCGGGGAGGGCGAGCAGATCCGCGACTATTTTGCCCCGCCGCTCGCTCGGCTCGATGAGTATCGCGTCAAGCGTACCGCGACCTGCGCCTATACCTTCACCGAGGATGGCACATTCTTCGCGCGCCGGATTGGCAAGGCGCTCGCGGTCTCCGCATGTTCGGGGCATGGCTACAAATTTGGCGCCGCKGTCGGTCGACGGGTCGCGACTGCTCTGGAGAGCGGAGACGACGCCGCATTGTTCCGCTGGTTGCGGGCGGAGTAGGCCAGATGGAGGGGCGGATGCTCGAGACGGTCAGCGCCCTGTTCGTCAGCCCGGAAAACAAGGTTCTGCTCGGCTTGAGGGCATCCTGGAAGCGCGCATGGGCCGATCACTGGGATGCGATCGGTGGCCGGGTCGAACCGGGGGAAGGCCTCCAGGAAGCGCTTCTGCGCGAATGCCGTGAGGAAGTTGGCCTTGTCCCGACACGGTATCAGCTGGTGCTGTCGGAGCCGGAGCGCTTTCCGGAGCGCAATGGCGAGGCGCTGCACCACATCTACGTCGTGCATGCCTGGGCGGGCGGGGACGCGGTCAACCTCTGCGACGAGCATGTCGAGATACGCTGGTTTACGCTCGACGAGATGGCGGCGCTGCCAAACCTCACCATCCCCGATCTGATCACGCTGGCGCGTGCGGCGCCGCGCGCGGGAGACTGATTGCTCTCGAGCAGGGCATCAGACCGAAAAGTGGAATCCACCTCTCGGGGAAAATCCGATGCTGCCTAAAGAGAGGGATCGCCACTTTGCGCCCCCCAGGACGCGCGCCAATTTAGGCCGGCATTTGCGGGCTCAGTACCTTGCCCTGCGGAAAATCGAAAATCTTGCCGGTCTCCGCCCAATCGGGCGAGGCCAGGCGTACGAGATGCGGAGCGAGGTCTTCCGGGGTCTTCAGCGTCAGCGGATCCTCGCCCGGCATCGCTTCTTCCCGCATGCGGGTGCGCAGGGGGCCGGGGTTGACGATCATCACCTTGAGCGGGGTCGTCACGGTCTCGGCTGCATAGGTGCGCGCCATGGCCTCGACGGCCGCCTTCGAGATCGAGTACGGGCCCCAATAGGCCAGGCACTTATGCGCCGCACCTGACGACATCACGATGACCCGGCCCGAATCCGAGGCCTGCAGGGCCGGTTCGACCGATTTGATCAGGCGCCAGTTGGCCGTGACATTGGTTTCGAACACCTTGGCCCATTCCTTCGGCGAGGCATGGGTGAGCGGGGTCAGGGGGCCGAGGATGCCGGCATTGGCGAGCAGGATGTCGAGTTTGCCCCAGCGCTGCAGCAGAGCGGGGCCAAGCTTCTCGATCGCAGCCGCATCGCCGAGGTCGACAGGAACCAGCGTCGCACTGCCGCCAATGCCCTGAATCTCATCATCGAGTTCTTCAAGCGCGCCGGAGGTTCGCGCCAGAGCAACGACATGGGCGCCGGCATTGGCGAAGGCGAGGGCTGCGGCGCGGCCAATACCGCGCGACGCGCCAGTGACGAGCGCGACGCGCCCTGCGAGAGGCTTGGTCATCATAGACTCTTGTGATCAGCCGGCTTCGGCCAAGAGGGACAATTCCTGCTTGGCGCTCTCGCCGATGACGTCGGTCAGCGAGGTCGGGTAGTCGCCGGTGAAGCAATGGTCGGTGAATTGCGGCCGGGCGGGATCGCGCCGTTCATGCCCCATGGCGCGGTAAAGACCGTCGACCGAGAGAAAGGCGAGCGAATCCGCGCCGACGAACTGGCGCATCTCCTCAAGGGTATGCGTTGCCGCCAGCAGCTTCTCGCGGTCGGGCGTGTCGATGCCGTAGTAGTCGGGATGGGTGATCGGCGGCGACGAGATGCGGAAATRCACCTCGCGCGCTCCAGCCTCGCGCATCATCTTGACGATCTTGAACGAGGTCGTACCGCGCACGATCGAGTCGTCGACCAGAACGATACTCTTGCCCTCGACCACGCTGCGGTTGGCCGAATGCTTCAGCCGCACGCCGAGTTCGCGGACCTTCTGGGTCGGCTCGATGAAGGTGCGCCCGACATAATGGTTGCGGATAATGCCGAGCTCGAAGGGAACGCCGCTTGCCTGGGCAAAGCCCAGCGCCGCCGGCACGCCCGAATCCGGTACGGGCACGATCACATCGGCATTTGCCGGCGCTTCCGAGGCCAGCTGCGCGCCCATGCGCTTGCGACGTTCATAGATGCTCTGGCCCTTCACGATCGAGTCCGGCCGGGCGAAGTAGATATACTCGAAGATGCAGGGGCGTTCCGCAACCGGCGGGAAGGGCTTGTGGCTCTCGATGCCGTCCTCGGAGATGACGACGACTTCGCCGTTCTCGACCTCACGGACGAACTTGGCGCCGATGATGTCGAGCGCACAGGTCTCGGAGGTCAGGATCGGTGCCCCGTCGAGCTCGCCGAGCACGAGCGGGCGGATGCCCAACGGATCGCGAGCGCCAATCAACTTCTTGTTGGTGATGCCGACGAAGGCATAAGCGCCCTCGATCTGGCGGATGGCATCGACAAAACGATCGATGAAGCGGGTCTTGCGGCTGCGGGCGACAAGATGGAGCAGCACCTCCGTATCGGAGGTCGACTGATAGATCGCACCGTCACGGACAAGGTTGCGGCGCAGCGTCAGGCCGTTGGTGAGGTTGCCGTTATGCGCAACGGCAAAGCCGCCGCCATGCAGCTCGGCGAAGAGCGGCTGGACGTTTCGGAGGATCGTTTCCCCCGTCGTCGAATAGCGCACATGACCGATCGCCTGCGCGCCCTGGAGCTTGTCGATGACCGAGGCTTCCGAAAACGCATCGCCGACAAGGCCGAGACGCCGCTCCGAATGGAAGCGCCTGCCGTCGAAGGTCACGATACCAGCCGCTTCCTGGCCACGATGCTGGAGAGCATGCAGGCCGAGCGCGGTCAGCGCGGCGGCATCGGCATGACCGAAGATGCCGAAGACGCCGCATTCCTCGCGCAGCCGGTCGGCATAGGGATCGAAGGCGTCGTGGGTCTCGGGTTGAGACGTCATTACGGGCTCCATACGCTGTAACACGGCTGCGTTACGCTCCAATTACGGACGAGTTTGGGCAGGCGTTCCCGGGCGGGTGCCTTCGATCGCACGCTGTAGCGCCTGGCGGTCGTTGGCGTTCGGCACTTCAGTGCGGCGCTGCGGGTCAGCGGTCGGGCTCGCCGGTGGGCGCGGCTCCTCGGCCGGCGCCTCGGCGGGCTCTTCGCCGGTCTTGGGCTTCAGCAGCTTCTTGACGAAGTCAGAATTGATGTCCTGCGGCAGCATCGTCAAAAGCGAGCGGCCGGTCTCTTCGAGGATCGGCTTGGCCTTGGCGTCCTTTGCCCAGGTCGGGAGATTCTTGTCGCCCATCAGCGCGGTGAAGAACACGTAACCGATCACCGCCAGCAGCAGCCCGCGGGCGGCGCCGAAGACAAAGCCGAGCGTCCGGTCGAGCGCGCCGATACGCGAGTCGAGGACGAAATCGGAAATCCGGGCAGTCACGAGCGACACGATGATCAAGGTTACCAGGAACAGGGCCGCGATCACGGCGACCAACGCGATGGTCTGGTTCGGGATATGTTGCTGCGCCAGCGGCAGGAGCTGGGGATGAAACACCCAAGCCACCACAGCTGCCGTCGCCCAGGACGCGATAGCCAACACTTCTCGTGTCAGCCCGCGCACAGCGGCCAGCAACGCCGAGATCAGAACCACGCCGATGACGACGAGATCGAGGATTGTGACAGGCATGTAGGAAGCCGCTTCTCTAGCATCTAGGGGTGGCCCGCAAGAAATGGGCTGGCCGCAACGATTTTGCTATACGCGTTCGAAGGGGTTCCGTCACCCTTGGGGGCGGTTCATTTCACATCCCTGCGAGGAGCGCGAGCCGCGATATCGGCGACGAGCTCCGCAACATGCCCGAAACGGCGCAGTCCCAGCCCGCTGCCATCGCCGAAATCTGCTCCACCTGCGGGAAAGAGTGCAGCCTCGAAGCCGAGCTTGGCAGCCTCGCGCAAGCGGGCAGCCGTGACGGAAACCGGACGAATCGCCCCCGACAGTGCGATCTCGCCAAAATAAACGCCTTCGGCCGGCAGAATCGCTCCGGTCAGCGAGGAGATCAGCGAGGCGGCAACCGCCAGATCCGCGGCCGGCTCGTTGACCCGCAGGCCGCCGGCTACGTTGAGATAGACATCATGCTGGCCGAGCCTTAGGCCGCCATGGGTTTCGAGCACGGCAAGCACCATCGCGAGACGGCTGTTCTCCCAGCCGACGACAGCGCGCCGCGGCGTGCCAAGTGAGGTCGGCGAGACCAGCGCCTGGATCTCGACCAGCACCGGCCGCGTGCCCTCAACTCCGGCGAAGACCGCGGCCCCAGGGGCGGCCTGATCCCGGCCCGCCAGGAAAAGGGCCGATGGATTGGTGACTTCCGACAATCCCTTGCCGGTCATCTCGAAGACGCCGATCTCGTCAGTTGCTCCGAAGCGGTTCTTCTGCCCGCGCAGGACGCGGAAGGCATGTGCGCCTTCGCCCTCGAAGGAGAGAACGGCGTCGACCATATGCTCGACCACACGCGGCCCGGCGATCTGACCGTCCTTAGTGACATGGCCTACGAGGATCAGGCAGGCGCCGCTGGTCTTGGCATAGCGGATCAATGCCTGGGCCGAGCCTCGTACCTGCGTCACTGTGCCCGGCGCGCTTTCAACCTCGCCCGACCACATGGTCTGGATCGAATCGATCACGACGAGGGCCGGACGCTGACCCTGATTGAGGGTGGCGACGATGTCCTCGACATTGGTTTCTGCAGCGAGGTCGACCGGCGCATCGGCGAGGCCCATGCGTTCGGCCCGCAGGCGGACCTGCCCGGTCGATTCTTCGCCCGAGACATAGACGACGCGATGGCCGCCATTGGCGAGCGCCGCACAAGCCTGCATCAGCAGGGTCGATTTGCCGATGCCGGGATCGCCGCCGATCAACAGCACAGAGCCGGGCACGAAACCGCCACCGGTGACGCGGTCGAGCTCACCGATGCCGGCGACAATGCGGGGAGCATCCTGTGTCTCGCCTTTGAGCGTCTCGAGCGCAAAGACACGGCCCCGCGCGCGGCCGTTCGACGAGCCGCGTCCGCCCGGCACCGGCGCAGCCTGCGCTTCCTCGCTGAGCGACGACCATGTGCCGCAGGCGTCGCATTTGCCCTGCCAGCGATGATAGACTGCGCCGCAGGCTTGGCAGGTATAGGTTGGACCGCGTTTCGCCATTCGGCACTAGAGCCCGACATAGCGGCGCGCATAGCGCCCGCCCAGCCCGGTCAGGATCTCGTAGCCGATGGTCTTGGCTCCAGCGCCCACCGTCTCGATGTCGAGCGGCCCGMCGATCAGCGTCACCGGCGCGCCCCGCACGGCGGCAGCGGCAGGCGCATCCGTGACATCGATGATGATCAGGTCCATCGAAACCGTGCCGACGAAGGGGCAGGTAACGCCGCCAACGATCGCCGAACCGCCGGTGCTGCTATCCGTCCAGCTCGCATTGCGCGGGTAGCCATCGGCATAGCCGAGGCAGATCGTGGCGAGCTTGCGCGGCCCCGGTGCGGTCCAGCGGCCGTTATAGCCCACCTGCGTGCCGGCCTGGACCTCGCGCAGTTGGAGAATGCGTGCCTCCAGCCCGATGACAGGCTGCATCGGGTTCGGCTGGTTCGGCGTCGGGTTGCCGCCATAGAGTGCGTAGCCCGGCCGGGTGAGCTGATAGGATGGGACATCCTTGAGGAAATGACCCGAAGAGTTCTTCAGCGAGGCGGGAATGCCGGG
>NZ_JBFTLD010000313.1:0-7100 GCF_056396265.1 Allobosea sp. 05T422_2
GTCGGCGATATCCTCATCGTCGACGCCGCAGATGCGCTTGAGCGCCGAGAAATCACGCTTGGCGACAAGATGGAGGTTGGCGACCAGAGCCTGCATGGCCGGGTCGAAGCGGTCGCGCTCCCGCAGCTGGATCGACAGGCATTCGCGAACATCGCGCGCCCCGACACCGGAGGGGTCGAAGCCCTGGATGACGCCAAGCACGTGCTCGACCTTGTCCGTGCTCACACCGAGCCGCTCTGCGATCTCAGGCACCGGCTCGYCGAGATAGCCGGAATCATCGACCGCATCGATGAGGTGGCTGCCGATCAGTCGCTCCGCAGGATCGGTCATCGCGAGATCGAGCTGTGCGCTGAGGTGATCGCGCAGGGACAGTTCCGAGGTCAGGCTGGACTCGAAGCCTTCCGACCCGTCCTCGAACGAACCACCGGAGCCGCCATAGGCGCCGCCGGTGATCGGCAGGCTGTCGGCCCCCTTCGTGTCGAGGCGGGCGATTGTCGGCTGTTCACCCTGGAAGACGTTGTCGAGCCCGGTGCCGAGCCGGCCTTCCATGCCGTCCTGGGTGTTCAGGCTCTCGGCACGCGCAAAACTCTCTGGATCAGCCGCCAGGGGGCTATCGCCGCCATTGAGCTGTATAGGAGCCTCAGGCGCGTCGTCGCGCTCCAGCAGCGGATTCCGCTCCAGCTCACCCTCGACAAAGTTCTGAAGTTCGAGATGCGAGAGTTGCAGGAGCTTGATCGCCTGCAGCAGCTGCGGCGTCATCACCAGGGACTGTCCCTGGCGCAGCTCCATGCGCGGCATCATCGCCATTGCGCTCTTGACCTCTCATCCGCCTCGGCATGTTTCTTGCCTTCGGAACAAAGCCTAGCCGCGCAACGCGGGCGCGTCAAAGCCTCTGCACGCGCTTTGTGCAGAGAAATTAATGCAGTGCAGCATTCTGCCGAGATTATGGCAGCGGCATCACGGCCGGCTGGATCAGAGCTTGAAATCCTCGCCGAGATAGACACGGCGGACGTCCGGATTGGCGATGATCTCGGCCGGAGAGCCCTCGGTGAGCACGCGGCCGGAATGGATGATATAGGCGCGATCGACGAGGCCGAGCGTCTCACGGACATTGTGGTCGGTGATCAGTACGCCGATGCCACGATCGGTCAGCTGGCGCACCAGCGCTTGAATGTCGCCAACGGCGATCGGATCGATGCCGGCGAAGGGCTCGTCGAGAAGAATGAAGGACGGCCGCCCGGCCAGGGCGCGGGCGATCTCGCAACGGCGGCGCTCGCCGCCCGACAACGCGATGGAAGKAGCCTTGCGCAGGCGAGAGATCGTGAACTCTTCCAGAAGCGTATCGAGCTGACGCTCACGGCTCTTGCGGTTCGGCTCCACGACTTCAAGGACGGCCCGGATGTTGTCCTCGACAGTGAGGCCACGAAAGATCGAGGCCTCCTGCGGCAGGTAGCCAATTCCAAGCCTCGCGCGCTGATACATCGGCAAGCCGGTGATATCGTTGCCTTCCAGCGAAATGACCCCGAGATCGGCGGGCACCAGACCAGTGACCATGTAGAAGATCGTGGTCTTGCCGGCGCCGTTTGGACCGAGCAGGCCCACCGCTTCGCCCTGCCGGACGTAGAGGCTCGCCTCGCTCACCACCGTGCGGCCGCCATAGCTCTTGCGCAGGCCGCTGACAGCGAGAATACCCGGTCCACCGATCGATGCGGCAGATGATGTTGCCGGCTCGGCCTCGCTGTCCCGCGCCTTTGCGCCGAACAGTCCGCGCAAGCGCCCGAACATGCCGGGGCTTTGCTCGCTCCGGGGTGCCGTAGCCTGAGCGGGCAGGGTCGAACTGTCGGATTGCGGCATGGAATGGACTGTCACTGAGAGCAGGGCTCGCTGATGTGAAAGGCAGTCGGCCCGGCATGCGCCGGACCGGAGCGGCTAGTTGGTCGGCGGGCTCGCCGGGCGAGCGGGGGCCGCGGCACCGGGCTTGGGCGGAGTGTTCTTGCCCGCGTCCTTGCCGGCCTCGCCGGAATTCGGAACGAAGAAGCCCTGCACGCGCCCCTTGTTGTTCTCGATATTGGCGACGCCGGTCTCCGTGTCATAGACCAGTCGCTCGCCACGGGTGATGTTCGGCCCGTCATTCAGGGCGACATTCCCGGTCATGATGACCTTGTTGTTGGCGCGGTCGAACACCRCCTTGTCTGAGGTCGCAGCCTGCGTCTTCGAGACCACGGTCACCGGACCATCGCATTCGATGCGCTTGATGCTGCTATCATTGGATTGCGGCGCGCCCCCCGYTGCGGCTGGCGCCGGCGTTGCAGGACGCGATGCTCCTGGTACGGTCCCAGCGCCGCGCCCCTCGTAGAACACGGTCATGACCGAGCACCGCACCGTGGTCTCGCCCTGCACCGCCACGACATTGCCGGTGAAGACCGCGCGATTTTCCTTGTCGAGCACATCGAGCTTGTCAGCATCGATCTTGATCGGCTCCTTGCTGTCGCCACCAAGGCCGCCAAGAGGCGAATTCGCCCCCCCGCCGCCGCGGGCGGGCTTGGCCTTTCCAGCCGCAGGCGGTGTCGCCTGCGCAACCTTGGAGGCATCGGAGCGTGGCTGCGGGGTCTGGGCGACCGCCTCGGCAACGCATGAAAGACTCAGCGCTGCCGCAAGTAGCCATACCGGCTGCCAGCCCTTCGACATCGCAGGATTCACTGATGCAGCTTCGAATGCGGACCGCATATCACTGTCTCGTCCCAGTTGCAGGGGCATTGCCCGGAGAACTACCGTCGACCGCTGCCGGTTCCCGGTTCGGCGCGGCAGGCGCCTTGACCGGTCCTAGCAGTTCCGGAGCCGGCGTGCTGCCTTCGCGTTCAGGTCCGGCCAAGGCGCGAGCCGGTGCATTCTCTATCACGACTCGGACACGGCCGTCGAAGACGATCAGCGCGCCATTGTCCTTCACGTCCAGGGTATCGCCCTCGACGGTGGTCGAACCGAGCAGAACCTTGACCGGCTCCCGCGATACGACGGTCCCCGCCTTGAAATCGATATCGGCGCTGCGCATCCGCATATCATAGCCGGACTCGGTACGGACCTTCACGTCATCGACCAGTTTCAGCTTCTCCTTCTGGGAGTTGAACAGGCCGGTGCGGGCGTTGACCGTGACCCAGCCCTCCTGCTGCATCTGAATCCTGGCTGTCATTGTCGACAGCTCGATTTCGGTCGGATTGCGAATGTCCTGCAGCGCTTCGAGCGCCGTCACCTCGTAGGGCCGGTTGTCCTTGCGATAGCCCGAGAGGCGCGGCGACTCCATCTTGACCTTGCCGCCCGAAATGCCGACGGAACCGATCGACACGCCGGAGACGCCAGACAATGGATGCAGGAACGGCGTCACGATCAGGCCGAGCACGGCCACGACCGCACCGACGGGAATCGCGCGGCGGAGGAAGCGGACGAGCATGGTGTGCCGCTGCGCTGCCTTGAACGCAGCGCGACGTCGACTCGCACGTTTCGATTCGGGGGCGGTCCAGTCGCCCGTTGTCATCGCCACAGTCATGCCCCGCGCAATGGCAGTCGCTAACGGCTTTTTCGTGTCAGCCGGCGAACGACCTGCGGGCCCCTACGCGCTTCGTTCGCGTGGAGACTGACGCAAGAAGACTTAGAATTTGTCAAGCGTGAGCGAAGATGTYGTTCTCGGCCCAGCCGGCAAGATCGAGCTCCGCGCGGAACGGAAGGAAATTGAAACAGGCTTCGGCGAGATGCGAGCGCCCCTCGCGCACCAGCATGGCCTCGAGCTTCTCGCGCAGGGCGTGGAGATGCAGCACGTCCGAAGCCGCATAGGCCAATTGTGCCTCCGACAGCGTATCGGCGCCCCAATCCGAGGATTGCTGCTGCTTCGACAAGTCGATGCCGAGCAGTTCCCTGACAAGGTCCTTCAGGCCGTGCCGGTCGGTATAAGTCCGCACCAGCTTCGAGGCGATCTTGGTGCAGTAGACCGGGCCGGTGGTGACGCCGAAGGCGTTCTTCAGAACGGCAACGTCGAACCGCGCGAAATGGAACAGCTTCAGCACGGAAGGGTCCGACAGCAGTCGGATCAGGTTCGCAGGCGCAGGACCGTCCCGAAGGATCTGGACCACATCGGCAGAGCCATCGCCGCGCGAGAGCTGGACCACGCAGAGCCGGTCGCGATGCGGGTTGAGACCAAGCGTCTCGGTGTCGATCGCAACGACGGAGCCCGGCAGGAAATCATCCGGCAGATCACCGCGATGCAGACGGATGGTCATGACAAGAACCTCACTGGGCCAAAACACGCGGGACAAGGCCCCTGCCGCAGCTAGCGGGCGCCGAGCCCACGTTCAAGCCTTTTCTGCGCGCCGGGATCGCCGCGGGGCCATCGCGTTAACGCATTCTTCACCCTGAGCTTCAGGGCTGAGGGCCGGCGTGAGACAGTCTCCGAAACGGAATCATCGCCTTGCCGCTTCTCACCCTCCTGACCGGCTTCGAGGGCCGCATCGGACGCCCCGCCTTCTGGTCGGGCACGGCCCTGGTTGCTCTCGCGCTCGTCCTCGCCGACATCGGCAGCGCTCGCCTTGGCGCGGAGCATGGCCCCCAGATCACGGCCTTTGCCGGGGCTTTCGCCCTGTTTCCCTGGTCGGCGCTTGCCGCCAAACGCGGCCGGGACCGCGGACGGCCGTGGTATTACGGGCCGACGCTGGTCATCGCGATCGTACTGTCCGGACTTGGCCCCGGCCATCTCGAAGCAGCAGCGGCCAAAACACTCGGCACCTTCTCCCTGCTGCTCTGGCTCGTTGCGCTGATCGATCTCGGTTTGCTGCCGGGCTGCATTGCGCCCGAGTCCGTTGCAGAGACAGAAGCGGGTGCTAAACCGGCGGAATGAAGCCGCTCCCTCCTCCACTTCCCTTCGACCCGCTCGATCCCGTCGCCCTGACGCAGGCGCTCGTGCGATGCCCCTCCGTGACACCAGTTGAGGGGGGAGCACTTGCTCTGCTCGACACCGTTCTGAGCGCGGCTGGGTACTCGGTCGATCGGCCGGTATTCAGCGAGCCCGACACGCCGGATGTCGAAAACCTCTATGCCCGGATCGGCACCGAGGGGCCCGTTCTGGTCATAGCCGGCCATACCGATGTCGTTCCCCCGGGCGACCTCGCGCAATGGTCGCGCGACCCGTTCTCCGGCCAGGTCGAAGACGGTGTCCTGCATGGACGCGGTGCCTGCGACATGAAGGGCGGGCTCGCCTCGATGATCTCGGCTGCGCTGCGCTTCCGCCGCGATTATCCGGATGCGCCGGGCTCGATCGCCTTTCTCGTCACGGGGGACGAGGAATCGGTTGCCGTCAACGGCACCGTCAAGCTGCTGGATTGGGCGAAGGCACGCGGCGAACGCTTCGACCATTGCCTGCTCGGCGAGCCGACCAACCCGGCGACGATGAGCGACATGATCAAGATCGGCCGCCGCGGCTCGCTGACCGGCCGGCTGGTCGTTCACGGCAAGCAGGGCCATGTCGGCTATCCGCACCTCGCAGACAATCCGATCCGCGGCATGGTGCGCCTGCTGGCAGCGCTCGATGCGACGCCACTCGATACCGGAACGGCCTATTTCGATCCGAGCAATCTCGAGGTGACCACTCTGGATGTCGGCAATCCCGCGACGAATGTCGTTCCAGCCCAGGCAAAGGCTGTCTTCAACATCCGATTCAACGATATCTGGACGCCAGAGAGCCTCGCCGCCGAGCTCGACCGGCGGCTGCGGGACGCTGCCGGCAACCAGGTGCGCTACGAGCTCGAAGTTCAGCCGACGAATGCGGTCGCTTTCCTGACCGAGCCGGGGCCGTTCGTCGCGCTGGTCGCCGATGCGGTCGAAGCCGAGACCGGCACGCGCCCGGCACTCTCGACGACGGGCGGCACCTCCGATGCCCGCTTCATCAAGAGCTATTGCCCGGTCGTCGAGTTCGGCGTGGTCGGCCAGACCATGCATCAGATCGACGAACGGGTCGCGGTCTCCGACCTGCTCTGCCTGGAACGGATCACGCACCGCCTGCTCGAAAGCTACTTTGCTGCAACGCAACAAGGCGCTTGACCCCAAACCGGATACGCCGTTTACTGCATTAGACGAAAGTCTAATGCCACGTATCCGGAGTACCCGGCCATGGCTCTTGCTGCCGATGACGTGCTGCGCTCGCTACGCGGTTCATGGCGCCTGATGACCGACGGCGCCGAGGCGCTGAAGGAACTCGATCTCAGCCGCGACGGGTTCTGGCGCTCCTTTGCCGCGCTCGTGCTCACCGTGCCAGCGCTGGTCGCGATCCTGGCGGCCGAACGGCAGATTGCCGGGCTGTCCAACGCCGGGAACATGTTCGATTCCCCCGCCCTCATTGCCCGCGTGCTGGGCGCCCAGTGCCTGGCGATCATCGCAGTACCGGCGCTGCTGATAGGCCTCGCCCCGAACCTCGCCCATTCGCCGCGGCTGACCAGTTTCGTCATCGCCTGGAACTGGGCCGGCATCGTCTCGGCCAGCCTGATGGCGGTACCCGCCACTGTCTTTGCAATCGGCTGGTCGAACCCCGCCATCGCGACGATGCAGGCGATCGCCTTCGCGGTCATCGTGCTGCGCCTTCGCTATTGCGTGGCGCGTGCCGCCTTCGGCGCGCAAGGCCATGTCGCGCCCGCAATCCTGCTGGCGAGCGTGATGGCCGACTATTCGATCATCCGCGTCTTCGGCCTGGCGGGCATCTGAGCCCGGCTCAGTAATCGACGCCGGCGAGATAGAGCCCGCAGGATGGAGCAAGCGCCGCGCATTGCGAGCGGTCGCGCGCGGCCAGCACCTTGCCGACCTTGTTTTCAGGCCAGCGCCCCGCTCCCACCATCTTCAGACAGCCGACCATCGAGCGGACCTGATGATGCAGGAAGGAGCGGGCATGGGCGTAAATCACGATCTCCGAACCCTCCCGCGTCACATCGAGCCGGTCGAGCGTCCGAACAGGCCCGTTCGCCTGACATTCGGCGGCCCGAAATGTCGTGAAATCGTGGTGACCGACGAGCGCCTTGGCAGCGCGGTCCATGGCTTCATGATCAAGTCTGAAGGGGACATGCCAGAGT
>NZ_JBFTLD010000314.1:0-7100 GCF_056396265.1 Allobosea sp. 05T422_2
CTCATGATTCCCTCCCCTTGAGCTTCGGTCGAAGAGCGAATGCCCGCCTCACGGCGGGCATTTTGCATTTCAGGGCTGCTTTCACTTGAGCCGGAATCCGGCTGCGAACTCGTCCGAGCCGTGAAAGCCCGAGCTCAACCCCTCCTTGTCATCGGGGGCAGCCTCGCCGCCACGAAACCTGATTGGGTAAAACTTCCGCGCCAAGTCCGCGAGCTTGGCCTCTCGCGAGTCGACCGACCCAAGAGCGGACGCTCCAAACGTCGGGAATGGGTCGTTTCGGACGTGTCACCGTCGCTGGCTTCAGCTCTGCTTTCGGGCCGAAGCCAGAGCCCGCTCCTGGCGCCGAGCGGCTCGGCCTGAATGTCGACGTGCAGACGATGGACTGGGGCACCGTGCGCCTGGGCCTCGTCGGTGCTGGCCAGCCATTGCGCCGTCAGCGTCTCCATCTCCGGGCAAAAGCTGCTGGACGATGTCCAGCGCAGCGCTTGACCAGGCTGCCTATCGTCAGCACCATGCGGCATTGCACGACCTTGCCATGACAATCTTCGGCGGCAGGAGGTGGGGGTAGCGGACAGGCCGGCACTAATCCAAGGCTCCCCGGCACCCCTCCCCTGGGTGACACTGCCGGGTGCAGGAGACCCCGTAGCGCCAGGGCTCTCCCAAACTGGTGTCTACGGGGTTTTTCGCCAGAGGTTTCGAGTGAAAACCGACTGACCGAACGAAATCGCCGCTGCGGTGCTTCCCGCCCGCTATCGGCGCACGCTCGCACTTGGCTGTCTTGCCCCGCACACACGGAAAGTTGCCCCCCGCGGCTAGCGGCGATCATGTTCCTGGGAATGTGCGCCGAGGCCCGTGTCCTATTGAAACCGCTCGCCGCGTGACTGGCGCGGCGCTGAAGGGTTCGAAGGGAGCGGAGGCGCACCGACTGGCTCATCCGATGTGATGTCGACAATCTCCCTCGTGCCTGCCTTCACCAGTACGACAATTCGCCCATCGACGATCACCATGCCAAAAGGCAAGGATCGAGCCTCGCCGTCGAGGCCCACGACCCGGATCGAACGAGGAACCACGTCGCCAAGCCGAGGGACCCACTTGGAGCCGTTTTCGGTTGATCCGAATTCGGCAGCCGCCAGAGCTAGGGGAAAGGATGTGAAAACGGCGATTCCACGCAGCAGCATCGGATTTCGCCTCATTTCTGGGTGCGGGAAACCATGACAATGACGGCCGGTAAAGCGCGCGGGTTGTCGCCGCCACCGGGGCGAAGCTGAAACCTCAGGAGCTGATGCCCAGGCTCATCCCGATGGACCCCAACGTTCCGAGCGCAAAAAACTCCAGTCGAACAGATGGTCCGCAGTCTTCGGATTGGCTTCATAAAATAACCGACCTCGAAACTAAAACACCTCGAGATACAATCTAAATCCATGTCACGAGACGCAAGGAACAGAGAAGTAGAAATACCGCAGAATGAGGCCAAGCAACCACTCGGCAACATGTGAAGCATGCCCGGAGCCATGAGAGACATGTCACCGACAAGCGAGCCGACGGCAACAAAGGCAGGGATGAGAGACATGATCGAGACACTGACGTCTCGCGTGTTGTCCTGATGCGCGAACGCGGTCCTGAAGGCCATCGGTCTGGTCCTTCCGATAATCCGATACCGAGAGTTATCGCCCTTCCCGCTTCTGGCTTAAATGCGCTTGATCACATTGGCGGACCAACACGCGGCGAGACGAACCTCGGGTTCGCTCGCAGAGCATGTCTCGCGCCGACAGTGCTCGGCGATGCTCCGATCGCCGCGCACGCCTTCCAGCACGATGCGGCTTTTCTCTACTGCCGAGGACCGCGCGGGGTCTCGACGGGATGGCCGCGGAATTCATGCAAGGGCCACCCACGCCACGTCGGCCGGGTGCGCCGCCGCCGAGACATAGGCGCCCATCTCCGCCTCAGCGGCAGTGAGACGAGCACCATCCGAAGCATCGCGGTCCTGGCCCGTCGATGCCGCATCAAACGGTATCTACCTCGCGGAGCGGATTTCGACCGTGGCGGTTCGGCCCGACACGAGAAGCGTGCCGGGTGGGACTTCGTCGAGTGCAATGCGCACCGGCACGCGCTGCGCCAGCCGCACCCAGTTGAAGGTCGGATTGACGTCGGCGAGCAGATTGCTGCCCGCCCCGCGGTCGCGATCGTAGATGCCGGCCGCGATGCTTTCGACGCGACCGGTCAGGCGGGTGCCGTCGCCCATCAGGCGGATCGAAGCCGGATCGCCGACATGGATGCGCGAGAGCCTCGTCTCCTCGAAATAGCCCTCGACGCGCAACGTATCGGTATCGACCAGCGCCATGACGCCCTTGCCGGTGCTGACGAAACTGCCCGGACGCAGGGCCATATTGGTGATGACGCCGTTGACGGAGGCGCGTACCTCGCTGCGGTCGAGATTGAGCTGGGCGACACCGAGATCGGCCACGGCCTGTTCATGGGCCGCCTTGGCCACGAGCTGTGTCGCCCGCACCTCMTCCTGCCGCTGCCGGGAGACCGCGTCGGCACTCAACGTGTGATAGCGGTCGAAGTCGAGGTTCGCCTGTTCCAGCGACGCCTTCCGGCCGGCGACAACGGCTTCGGCCTGTTGCCGCGCCAGCTCGAACCGCGCCCGGTCGATCCTGAACAGCGGATCCCCGCGTTTGACCGGCTGGTTGTCGCGCACGAGGACCTCGGTCACGAAACCCGATACGTCGGGCGCCACCACCACGATATCGGCTCGGACACGACCATCCCGCGTCCAGGGGGCGTCCATGTAGTAGCCCCAGAGCCAGTGTCCGACCACGATGGCAGCGAGTACGGCGATGCCCGTGATCGCGTAGCGGCCGTATGACGCAAGCAGGTCTTTCACGCCAGAATCCCCGAAGAGAGAAAGACGACCATGCCAAGGAGGCAGGCGAAGACGGCCAGATCGAACAACGCCCGATGCCAGACGTGTTGATAGAGGCCGATCCGGCGGAACAACCGCGAGAGCAGCGCCGACAGGACATACGCGATCACGAACCCCAGCAGCAGCGAGGGAACATAGACGCCGAAGATGTCGAGGTCCGTTCTCATGCGAGTTGCATCGCGATCACCGGGGACTGAGGCATATAGGGCGGTGCTTGCGGGAACAATCCGCGCCTGATGCCGACAAGCCCGATCAGGGCGTCTTCCTTGGCCCCGGCACCGGGATCGTCGACGACTGCGGTCAATGTGGTGTCGATATCGGCGAGCAGGCTCTCGGGCATCGCCCCTCCCGGATAGGCGCGGAACGTGGCGGCCAGCCTGTCGAGCAAGCCGTCGATCGCCCGGACGGTGTTCTCCGAGAGCTGATGACGCGCGCGGCGCAGGTCGATGATGTTGAGACCGACCCGCAATTGGCCGAGGTTCTCGACGTCGCGTCGCTCGATTTCAGGAATGGCGGCGAGCCGCTGCACGAGCTGGTCGAGGCGGGCGAGCATGGCGCCGACGAAATTGGCCCGGTCGCGCTTACCGCGATGTTCCGCCGCCAGGGCGAGCGCGACCCAGCCCTTCCGCAGGAGGCGAGCCACGATCCATTCCGTGCGGATCGAGCGCAGCGTCCGCATCACCGCAATGGCGGCGGATATGCCCAACACGAAGGCGATCGCCGAATTGACGAACGCCGCGAAGTCCGCCTGATAGGTGGATTGCAGCGCCAGCATCGTCGCGAAGTTGACGGCGAGCGCGGTGCCTATCGCCGTCGTCGAGGGCCGCGCGATCAGATAACCGAACAAGACGAGCGTCGGCGCCAGGGCCACGACGACCACCTCAATGTCCGAGATCCGCGGGAGCAACGCGAACAGGTAAATTCCGGCGACGATGATGGCGACGACCGCCCATCCCCCGAAACTGCGCATGCCGATCGCCGGGTCGTCCCGGGAGGCGAAGATCGAGCATGCCACCGCAGCCATCATCGGGGCGGAGGCGCCATCGTGCCAACCGGTGCCGATCCAGAATGCGCAGCAAAGCAGGATTGCTATGGCCGTGGCGGCTGCCGACCAGATGGCGAGCATGGGATCGCGATGCCGGGCGACCTCGGCCCCTGCCTCCGGATCGAACCGAAGGGTGACACGGGAGGGATCCCGGCCTTCGTCGATCGCGGAGCGGAGCAAGCGGCAGTCCTGCAAGAGATCGGCGAGTTCCAGCAGGCGGATCAGCAGACTGACGATCAGGACCTGGTCCCAGCTCGAGTCGGTGGAGAGCCCAAGGCGACGGGCCTCGATCTCCAACGACAGTTCGAGCGTCGGTTGCGTGACGGAGCCGTCGTCGGCGATCCATGCAGACAGGCGCTCGAAGAGCCGGGCGAGATCGGGTTCATCGTCGCGCAACCGGGGACCGAGTGCCGCGATCCGGTCGTTGATCGAGGCAAGGATCGGCACGAGCATCAGCATGTGCCGCCGGAGAATGCGCAATCCACGCGCGGCCTCGATGTCGGTCAGCCGGTCATGATCGAGGTGGCTCTCCATGGCTTCGATCTCGACTGCTTCCCTCAGGAGCCGCTGCAAATGCTGCTCCTGGCCGACCCCGCTGCCGGCGAGGGCCTCCCGCGACAGCTTGGCCGCGGTCGCGAGCCAGTAATCGAGCCGCTCGGAGATGACCGTGCCGCTGCTCTGCGGGAATACCGTCCCGGAGATGACCGCAGCGCAGATGATGCCCAGCGAGATTTCCTGAACGCGCGCGATCGCGGTGTCGAAGATGCTGCCGGGATCCGAGACGGACGGAAAGGCGATGATCGCAGCCGTATAGCCCGACAGAAGGAAAGCGTAACTGCGTGCCGTCCCGTCCAGCAGCGCGAGGCAAAGGCACAGGCCGACCCATAACGCGATCGCCAGACACAGCAGTTCCGGTACGTTGACGAGGCTCGGCACCATGGCCATGGCGGCGACAGCGCCGATCACAGTCCCGAGCAGGCGGTAGATCGCCTTCGCGCTCGTCCCTCCGGCGAGGGGCTGCGAGGTGATGTAGACGGTGGCCATGGCCCAGGATGGGCGCGGGAGATCGATCCACAGCGCGATGACGAAGGCGAGTATGGCGGCGCCGAAGGTCTTGAGCGCGAAGATCAGGTCCGCGTGTCTGACCAGGAAGGGCCTGTCCGGGGGCATGTTCCGGTCTCTGAGGGCGTCGCGTTGGCATGGTTGCCCAATGATCGACGGACCGCAAGTCGAGCTGCGCATTCAGGATCCGGCCGCTCGGCGCGGATGTCGACGTGCAGACCTTGGACTTGGACACCGTCGTCCAGCGCCGCACCTCCAGGGAACCGGTTGAGCGCGGCGGCTGGAGCATTTTTCACACGAACTGGCCCGGTTCCTCCATCACCAATCGGGCGCGCCGAGATCGCCATGGAAGGCTTCGGCAAACCCGTCGGACAGCTGGTGACGCCGAATATCTTCGGGCTCGATCGCAATCTGCCAATCACCAAGCCCAATGCCGCACGCGCGAAACAGCTCCTCGAAGAGACAGATTAACAACTCAACCTTCCCTAGAGGGCGTTAATACAAAAACACCAAAAAAAGGGCAAAAACAGGACGTAGTTCGTGATCATATTCTCTTGATTTCGATTTAGACATTTGATAGCGAGCCGAAATTACTACGATTACTATCGACAGTGTAGGAAATTCGAATATGACAATCCCACCAAGTGATGCGGAGGTGACGTTTCGACGGGTCACGTCTGCAAATGTCTCTGAAATTTGTGAACTGAGCGAGACCCTGCCCGAAGAACAGAGGGATTTTGTCGCGGACAACGGGTCGTCGATTGCAGAAGGATTCTGTTCGGAATCGGCTTGGTTCCGTGGAGTTTATGCGGGTGATGTCTTGATCGGTTTCGTGATGGTGCACGAAGGATCGGATTGGGACGATGGGATCGACTGCCCTGGCCCTTACTTGTGGCGTTTCATGATCGCCAGGCCTTTTCAGAACCGCGGCTTTGGAAAGCAGGCAATCTCCAAGATCGCTGCGCGCCTCCGATCGCGGGGTATCAGAGAACTTTACACGAGCTTTGGCCTTGGGCCGGGCAGCCCGCAGGCATTCTATGAAAAGCTCGGCTTTTCTMCCACCGGCGGAATGTTCGACGAGGAGATCGAAGTCGTCCTTTCGCTCGTGGATCGGTGAACGGGCACCCCAGGACATCCTGACGGCGTCCTCCCCGCTGTTCTGGAACGTCCGCCGGATCTGACGCCCTGCCCTGTCGATTGGGACGAGCGATCGCGCTCGGAGCCTGACAGCAAACCCGCCGGAGAGATCCGGCGGGTTTTTGCGTCACGTCCGCTTCGGCAACCCKAGGCAGCCGTACACGGGCAGCGACCATAAACTCATGTGGCCATCCCACCGGTGTTGGCTCTTGGAAGGGGACAGTGTGAACCTCGGCCTGGCCGGAGGCGTTCCTGCAGGGCAGCAAACTCGATCTCGACCTCGAGGAATGCCGCGGCTGACATAGCCAGCGAAGCTTCCGCGACGAGATGCGGGCGTCATCGCAGGGGACGCTCCCTCCTCCGCGGGACGACGGTGCCGCGAGGACTGGCTCGGAGCCCCGCACCGGACAGATCGTGCCACGCGTCGCGTGCTCCACCCCCGCGGAATCGGTCCACGGATGTCTTGAGTCAGACAGGAGGACCGCCATGCCGAAGAAGCGTCACAAGCCGGAAGAGATCAGCGACTACCGGATCACCAGAACAGGGATTGTCGTCCTCGCCAGAACCTCTGATGTCTGACTGCCGAGCAAGACCTTCTGCACACCACGGCGGCCATGAGAGGACATGACGATAAGATCACAGCCATTGAGCTTGGCCGATCGGACGATTGCCTCGGCAGGCGAATCATCAATCTCGTGCTCCAGATCCACCGTAACGCCGTGTTTGGACGCGTGTTGTTCGATGGACGCAAATCGTTCCTTCATCAGCGCATCAATCTGGTGGTCGTAGCCCCCGATGGGATCACCGACGCCGCTAAGTCGGGCTGCGCGTGCCATGTCCGGGCTCAGGGGCTCCGACACGGTCAGAACGGTGACTTTCGCCCCGAGCGGCTTGGCGAGGGCCAGGCCATGTTCAAGTCCCTTGCGAGCA
>NZ_JBFTLD010000315.1:0-7058 GCF_056396265.1 Allobosea sp. 05T422_2
CTTCACGACTGGGCGCTGTCGCAGTGGAAGGCGGCTCAGAAGCGCTCCGTCGGCATTTACGCCGGCGCTCTCGGCTTCGGCTTCAACACCCAGCAGATCAAGCAGAAGGGCCTGAACGAGCCGAAATGCTGGGCTGACCTGCTTGATCCGAAGCTCAAGGACGACGTCCAGGTCGCCGATCCGAACTCCTCGGGAACGGCCTATAACCTGCTTGCGACCGTGGTCCAGCTGATGGGCGAGGAGAAGGGCTTCGACTATCTCAAGAAGCTGCACAAGAACGTCAGCCAGTACACCAAGTCGGGCGCCGCCCCCGCCAAGGCCGCGAGCCTCGGCGAAACCGCCGTCGGCATCGTCTTCATCCACGACGCGGTCGTCTTCGCGGTCCAGGGAGATCCGATCAAGGCGGTCGCGCCTTGCGAGGGCACCGGCTACGAAATCGGCTCGATGTCGATCATCAAGGGCGCGCGCAATCTCGACAACGCCAAGAAGTTCTATGACTGGGCGCTGACCCCGGCGGCTCAGGCGCTGGCGGCTCCCGCCAAGTCCTATCAGGTCCCCTCCAACAAGAACTCGACGGTGCCTCCGCAGGCGCCGAAGATGTCCGAGATGAAGATGATCGACTACGACTTCGTCAAATACGGCTCGTCCGCGGAGCGGACGCGGCTGCTGACGAAGTGGGACAAGGAGGTCAAGGCGCTGCCGAAGTAATTTTCCGTCCAGCGCTCTGAAGAGATCCCCTGCGATGCGTCCTGCGACACGGCTCGTCCTGCTGCTCGGCTGGCTCGGCTATGCGGTCATTCCCTGGTACCTGCCTGACGGCGTCAGTCTCAGCCAGTTCGGCTGGCTCGCGGGGTATCCGTTCGGCAAGGTCGGCACGGCGCTCGCGCTGGCCCTGTCCGGAACGGCCCCCTGGCTGCTGCCGGTTGGCGTGGCGCTGCTGGCCGTGACGCTGCTGCTCGGCCGCAGCGAGAGTGCTGCGGTCGGCAGGACGCTGATCTGGGCGGGGCTGACCGGCATGGTCCTGTTCTTCGCGCAGGGCTTTGCCATCACGCTGCAGGGCCAGGGTATCCCCTGGCTCGCAGCGTTGCTCGGCGGCAACGGCGCGGCTCAGGGCGGCATGGGCTTCGGCGCCTTCCTGACGGTGCTTTCGCTCCTGCTGCTGCTCTGTCATGGGCTCGCCTATCGCGGCTTCTGCCGGGGCGACATCTTCACCACCAGCTCGATCGGCATCATCGTCCTGCTGATCGGGCTCTTCATCTTCTTCCCGGTGGCGACKATCCTGCAAAGCGCGCTTGTCGATCAGGCCGGCGCCTTCGCGCCGGGCATCTTCGTCGCGCGCCTGTTCGATTCCTCGATCTGGGGACTTGGCTGCGTCACCGCGAACACCAATTGCGGCGTCGCCTGGAACACGCTGATCCTTGCCGTGCTGACCGGCGTCATCACGACGCTGCTCGGGCTTGCCTGCGCGCTGCTCGTGCTGCGGACGCGCATGCCCGGCAAACGTGTGATGCGCGCGCTCACCGTGTTGCCGATCATCACGCCGCCCTTCGTCATCGGTCTCGCGCTGATCCTGCTCTTCGGCCGCTCCGGCGTGGTCTCCGGGCTGCTCTATGACTGGTTTTCGATTCCGCGCTCGCGCTGGATCTACGGGCTGCCCGGCGTGCTGCTGGCGCAGGTCCTGGCCTTCGCGCCGATCGCATTCCTCGTCCTGATCGGGGTCGTGCAGGGCATCAGCCCCAGCCTGGAGGAGGCCTCGCAGACGCTGGGCGCCAAGCGCTGGGCGACCTTCCGAACGGTGACCTGGCCGCTGCTCAAGCCCGGCCTCGCCAATGCCTTCCTGCTCGGCTTCGTCGAGAGCATGGCCGATTTCGGCAATCCGCTGGTGCTCGGCGGCAATTTCGAGGTGCTGTCGACCAAGATCTTCTTCGCCGTGGTCGGCGCCGCTCATAATCAGGGGCAGGCGGCGGTGCTCGCGATGGTGCTCCTCGTCTTCACGCTCGGCGCCTTCTGGGTGCAGCAGCGCTGGCTCGGCGGCAAATCCTATACGACCGTCACCGGCAAGGGTGATTCCGGCCTGCCGGCAAAACTGYCGAAGCCGGTCACCTTCGTCTCCGCACTGGTGATCGTGCCCTGGGTGGCGCTGACCTTCGTGATCTACGTGATCATCCTGATGGGTGGTTTCGTGAAGACCATGGGCCGCGACCACACGCCGACGCTGGAGCATTACCGCACCGGTTTCGCCATCGATTTCAGCCGTGGAATATTCTTCGAGGGTGCGGCGTGGGATTCGCTGTTCACGACGCTGAAGGTCGCGGCGATCTCGGCCCCGCTGACGGCGGTGCTCGGCCTGCTCACCGCCTATCTGTTGATGCGGCAGCAGTTCCGCGGCCGCCACGTGCTCGAATTCACCACCATGCTGAGCTTCGCCATCCCCGGCACGGTGCTCGGCGTCGCCTATATCCTCGCCTTCAACGTGCCGCCGGTCGAGATCACCGGGACCGGGCTGATCCTGATCATCGCCTTCGTCTTCCGGAACATGCCCGTCGGTGTCCGTTCCGGCATCGCCGGCTTGTCGCAGATCGACAAGAGCCTGGACGAGGCTTCGATCACCTTGCGGGCACGCAGCTTCACCACGCTCTGGCGCGTGGTGCTGCCCCTGCTGCGCCCTGCGCTCGTCTCCGCGCTCGTCTACAGCTTCGTGCGCAGCATCACCTCGGTCAGCGCGGTGATCTTCCTGGTCTCCGCCGAGTACAACCTGGCGACGGCCTATATCGTCGGGCGCGTCGAGGCCGGCGAGTTCGGGCTCGCCATTGCCTATTCCTCGGTGCTGATCGTGGTCATGGCCATTGGTATCGCCCTGATCCAGCTCGGCGTCGGCGAGCGCAAGCTCGGACGGCGCAGTGCGATCCCGCTCGCCACATCCGCCGCACAGCCCGTCAAGTAAGGAGCAGCACCTCTCATGGCCAAGGCGGGACCTGCCTCAGTCGAATTCCGCAATGTCAGCATGCGCTATGGCGCGGTGACTGCCGTCGACAATATCAGCTTCACGATCGAGCCGGGAAAGCTGGTGACACTGCTCGGCCCCTCCGGCTGCGGCAAGACCACGACCTTGCGCATGATCGCAGGGCTCGAGATCGCCAGCGAGGGGCAGGTCCTGATCGGCGGCAAGGATGTCACGCGGCTCTCGGCTGCCGATCGTGACGTCAGCATGGTCTTCCAGTCCTATGCGCTGTTTCCGCATATGAGCGTGCTGGAGAATGCCGCCTACGGGCCGCTGGTGAAGGGGCTCCCGAAGGCCGAGGCGCAGGACATGGCGCTGACCAAGCTCGCCCTCGTCGGCCTCAAGGGTTTTGAGAAGCGCTACCCGTCCGAGCTCTCGGGCGGACAGCAGCAACGCGTCGCCGTGGCGCGCGCGCTGGTGCTCGAGCCGCAGGTGCTGCTCTTCGACGAACCATTGTCGAATCTCGACGCCAAACTGCGCCGCAAGGTGCGGGAGGAGATCCGCGAGCTGCAGCAGAGCCTCAATCTGACGGTTGCCTATGTCACCCATGACCAGGAGGAGGCGCTCGCCGTCTCCGACCGCATCATCGTGATGTCGAATGCCCGGATCGCGCAGGAGGGCTCGCCCCGCGAACTCTATGAGGAGCCGGCCAACCCCTTCGTCGCCGACTTCATCGGCGATGCCAACATGGTCGCAGTCACGATCGCGGAGGTGTCCGAAGGCATCGCCGATGTGATGATCGGCTCCGCAAAGGTGAAATTGCCGGCGCGTGGCCTCGTGGCCGGGCCGGCCCGGGCGGCGATCCGGCCCGAAAGCCTGTTGATGGGACCTGCCTCCGGGCCGGGTCTGCGCGGCACCGTCCGCAAATGCGCCTATCTCGGCAACCACCTCGATCTGATGATCGAGACCGAGGTCGGCGAGCTCTTCGTCGTCCAGCCGGGTGGGCGCGATCTGCTGCCCTATGGCAGCGAGGTCGGGCTCTCCTTTGCAAATTCGGGCGTCACGCTCATTCCCCAGAGCTGAGCGGAAAGCGCGCCGCTCCTGTCGATTCAGCGGAGCAGAGGCCCCGCGCGGCTTGCCCGCCGGCTTCCTGCTCGCTTCGGCCCCACCCGTGGTCCGTGGGGGCGCCGGTGCTATCCCCTGGGGGCGCGAGCAAGACGAACCAAAGGCGCGCGGATTGCGCGCTATCGCAGCCTCACAGATGCCTGAGCCATTCCGCCGCCGCTTCCGCCGGCGGCCRCTCGATATTGAAGGCGCCGACGAAACCGCCCTTCTTGTCCATGAGATAGACGAGCGCGGTGTGATCCATTGTGTAATCGCCTTCCTTGAGCGGCACCTTCTTGGAGTAGGCACGATAGGCCTTGATCGTGGCGTCGATCGCGGCGCGGTCGCCGGTCAGGCCGACGATGCGCGGGTCGAAGCTGCCAAGATAGCTCTTCAGCACCTCCGGCGTGTCACRCTCAGGGTCGACGCTGATGAACAGCGCGCGCAGCTTTTCGCCCTTGGGGCCGGCGGCGCGCAGGGTCTCGGAAATCTCGAAGAGCTTGGTCGGGCAGATATCGGGGCAATGGGTGAAGCCGAAGAAGACGAGGAAGGGTGCGCCGCGCAGATCGACGTCGGTCAGCGGCTTGCCTTCAGCCGTCGTCAGCGTGAAGGGGCCGCCGACACTCGAGGTCGCGCTCTGGCCCTGACGCACCGGGCTGAAAGTCAGGATCGCGGCAGCCGCCAGGGCGACTGCGCCGGCCAGGAAGACCACGAGAGGCAGGATGAGGCGACGGTTCACAGGGATCCTCGAAAAAACTCGGACGGCGCAGGGGCGCCTCAGAAACAGGCAACGATGGCGGCGATGAGGCCGTCGGTGAAGAGCCGGTCGCCCTCGCGCCACCAGAGCAGCAGCCCGGTCAGCAGCAGCGCAAAAGCGCCGCCGCCGAGCAGCCATAGCCCGGTCCGCGAGGCCTCGGCCTCATGCTCGGCGGCTGTCTGGTCCGATTGCGTCATGACCGCGAGCATAGCCGCGCCAGGCTGAGGCCGGAAGCGGCAACCGTGACGCAGGGGGAGTGCAAGGAGACGAGAGCGGGCGATCGGGATCGAACGGGCGGTATTGGGCTTGGGGAGCAGTTCTATGACGTCGAATCTCTCTTCCTCGCTCCCAGGCAGAAAAGCTGACGGGAGCGCCGGGCACGAAAAACTCTCGATCGCAGTCCCACTGTTGATGGACGGTCGCGGATCATCTACCCGAAGCCGAGTGTAGCGCGATGTCATCCGGAATGCCGCGCAATGCCCGTCAGGGCTGGTCTGGGGCTAGCAGCATTCGATGCCAATTGAGCGTTTCGACACTGTCATCCTGGGCGCGGGTGCTGCTGGAATGATGTGCGCGATCCATGCCGCATCACGCGGCGGGCGTGTTCTCATCGTCGATCAGGCCAAAGCACCCGGCGAAAAGATCCGCATTTCAGGCGGGGGGCGCTGCAACTTCACCAATATCGGCACGAGCGCGCGGAATTTTCTGTCGAACAACCCGCATTTCGCAAAATCTGCGCTTGGCCGCTACACGCAGCATGATTTCGTTGCGTTGGTCGAAAAACACGGCATTGCCTATCACGAAAAGACGCTCGGGCAGCTCTTCTGCGATGATTCCGCCAAAGATATCATCGCAATGCTGATGGATGAGATGGCGCGCGCGGCATGCGAATTGCGCCTCAGAACCACACTGGAAAGCCTTGAGCGGGCGGATGACGGCTTTGCGATCACGCTTGCCGGCGATGGGGCTGCAAAAATTCGGTGCCGGCATTTTGTCGTCGCGTCCGGAGGAAAATCCATCCCGAAAATGGGGGCATCCAGCCTTGGCTATCAGATCGCCGGCCGGTTTGGTTTGGCGGTGACGGAAACGCGCCCGGCCCTGGTGCCGCTGACTTTCGGTGAAGATGTCCTTGCCGGGTTTCGCGAGATTGCCGGCGTCGCGGCGGATGCGCGGGTCTCGTGCGGCAAGACCACATTCGATGAGGCGATGCTGTTCACGCATCGCGGGCTGTCCGGCCCCGCGATTCTGCAGATCTCGTCGTACTGGCGCGAGAAGGAGCCGATCAGGATCGCGTTCCTGCCCACGCAGGACGTGTTCGCCGACTTGCGCGCTTCCAGACAGGAAAACGGCCGCAGAAGCATCGCAAATACGCTTGGTGATATTCTGCCGAAGCGATTGGCCGCCTATCTCGCAGATGCCCATGGTTGGACGGGACCCATCGGCGACGCAAGCGACAAGAAGCTGGCCGCGATCGCTTCGACCATTCAGGGCTGGGACGTCATGCCCATCGGATCGGAAGGATACCGGACCGCGGAGGTGACGCTCGGTGGTGTCGATACGTCCGGACTGAACTCACGGACGATGGAAGTAAGGACAGTCGATGGCCTGTACTTCATCGGTGAAGTGGTTGACGTCACCGGCTGGCTTGGCGGCTACAACTTCCAATGGGCGTGGTCATCAGGCTGGGCGGCAGGGACCGCCATCGCCGAACGCACCGGGTGAGATGCCTGTATGGCGCCAATGAAAATGAACGCCGACGTCCCCGGCCAGATCTCTCCGGAAAGTTCGAATGACCGGCACAGATCGAGAATGAGTGCTCTGACATATTGTCATTGGAAGGATTCGGAGCGGGCGATCGGGATCGAACCGACGACATTCAGCGTGGGCAACGTCATGAATTCGGCCATAGGACTCTGAGCTAGTAGGGTAGATCTGGCAGTTTTACGGCGAGGGACGGGATTCAGTCTCCCGAATTTTGTCGCTTGTCGCTTTGCGCCTTAATCTTGAGCATAAGCCGGTCCTTTGCCATCTGCGCAATCTGACGACGCTTTTCTGAGGCGCGGTCACTCTTCGAGCCACCCTTTACCTCAGCGATGGCGCCGGCGATGGGACTGTCAGGGATTTTGTGTCCGGGGCCATAGTGACGCCGATGGAGGGCGCTCATGGTCATCAAGAAGGACACACTGGATCAGTTGCTTGCGGGACGTGATCCGCGCGATGTTTTCGCCAAGGATGGGCTTGTCGATGAGCTGAAGA
>NZ_JBFTLD010000316.1:0-7054 GCF_056396265.1 Allobosea sp. 05T422_2
CGCCTTCACCGAGGAGACTAGTCGAAAACCCGTTCGACAAACAAGCCGGGCAGATGCGGGAAATTCGGGCAGGCCGGGCCGTTGGCCCGGTGGCGCATCAGCACCTTGTGGAGCAGTTGCACTGCCGCAAGCGGCCCCGGTGATGACAGGTCACGGATGTGTCATATACGCGGTCTACCGCGAGTGCCGGAGGCCGGCCGGCCGACGGACAGGAGAGAAAGACAATGCATTCGAAGGCGATGATCGCTCTGGCTGCGACGGGCCTTGCCCTTTGCCTGGCCCCTCTCGCTGTCCAGGCGGCCGAGGGCAAGCTGGTTCTTTACACCAGCCAGCCCAATACCGACGCCCAGCAGACCATCGATGCCTTCAAGGCGAAATACCCCAAGGTCGAGATCAGCTTCGTGCGCGACGGCACACCGCGCATCATGGCCAAGCTCAGGGCCGAGATCGAGGCCGGCGCGCCTCAGGCCGATGTTCTTCTGATCGCCGATTCGGTGACGATGGAAGGGCTGAAGCAGGAGAACCGGCTGCTCGCGCATGAAGCCGCCGCGACATCGGCCTATCCCGCCGGCATTCACGACCCGCAGAAGCTGTGGTTCGCGACCAAGCTGATCACCACCGGCATCGTCTACAACACCAAGGCGGGACTGAAGCCGACCAGCTGGCTCGACCTCGGCAAGCCGGAGGTCAAGAACCTGCTGGCCATGCCGAGCCCCCTGAACTCCGGCGCAGCTTTGATCCACACCATGACGCTCGCGGGCAACCTGCCCGGTGGCTGGGGCTACTATGAGACCCTCAGGAACAACGGTGCGCTGGCAGCAGGTGGCAATGGCGACATCCTGAGGCAAGTCGCGACCGGCGAGAAGCTCTACGGCATGATCGTCGACTTCATGCCGATCCGCGAGAAGGCCAAGGGCGCGCCGGTCGAGTTCGTGTTCCCGAGCGAGGGCGTCTCCGCCGTCAGCGAACCGGTCGCGATCCTCAAGAGCACCAGGAATCCGGAGGCCGCCAAGGCGTTCGTCGATTTCCTGATCTCCAGGGATGGCCAGGAACTTGCCCTGAAGCAGGGCTATGTCGCGGCACACCCCGACGTTGCGCTGCCCGCGGGCTATCCCGAGCGCGCCGCCATCAAGCTGATGCCGTTCGATGCGGCCAAGGCGCTGGCCGACGAGACCGCAGCGCGCAAGCGCTTCAGCGCGATCTTCGAGTAAGCCCAAGCCAGGCCGGACGCAGCATGACCCTCGTCGCCCGCTCCGACCGGCCGCATATCGGGCAACCTCGGCTCCTGCCGGGGTTGCACCTGCCTTCAGGGCTCGGGCTGCCCGTGCTGGTGGCGCTTTGCGTCCTGGTCTTCGGYGGCCTTCCCTTCCTGCGCCTCCTGCTCGCCGCTTTCGCGCCCGGCGGCCGGTTCATGCCGGATGCAGCCCTCGCCGAAATCGGCAGCCGGGCCGCCCTCACCGCGACCTTGCACAGCATCKAGACCGCCGGTCTCTCTGCGCTCGGCGCCTTCGCGATTGGCGGCGCCGTCGCGATCCTGCTCGCAGTGACCGATCTACGCGGCAAGCGTCCGCTGGCCTTCGCCTTCGTCTTCTCGATGATGATCGCGCCGCAGGTGGCGGCGCTCGCCTTCCTCAGCCTGACCGCCCCCCACTCTCCCATTCTTGGCGCGCTCGGCCTGACACCGGCGCCGGGAACCCCCAATCCCCTGCTGGGCCGCGGCGGGATCATCCTGGTCATGGCGCTGCATCATGCGCCGCTGGTCGCGATCACGCTCTGGAGCGGGCTGCGCAGCATCCCGCATTCCCTGGTCGAGGCGGCGCAGCTCGAAGGTGCGGCGCCACCGACGATCATCACCCGCATCCTGCTGCCGGTGCTGCGCCCGCAGATCGTCGCAGCCGGGTTGATCGCCTTCGTCGCCGGCATCGGCAATTTCGGCATTCCTGCACTGCTCGGACTGCCGATGAACTATCTCACCCTGCCAACCCTGATCTACCGGCGGCTTTCGAGCTTTGGACCGGCGGGGCTGCCGGATGCCGCGGCGCTGTCGTTGCTCGTCGCGCTGGTCGCCGGCCTCGGCATTCTCGCAAGCATCCTTGCGACGCGCCGCGGCGGCAAGGTCGAAATCGAGCGCCCCTTGCAGCCCTTCTGGCCCCTCGGCAGCGCCCGCCCCTTCGTCACGGCCGGCCTCTGGCTCCTGATCGCCCTCAAGCTCGGCCTGCCCTTCCTTGCCTTGCTCAGCGAGGCACTGACGCCAGCGCTCGGCGTCGCGCTCTCCTGGCAGAGCCTGACCTTCGACAAGTTCACCGAGGTGCTGCTGCGCCAGGACGTGACAGCGCGCGCCTTCCGCAATTCCTTCCTGTTCGCCGGCACCGCAGCGGTGATCCTTGCGCTGGCCTCGATCGCCTTCGCCTATGCGCTGGAGCGGCGAATGGGCAAGGCGAGGCGTGTCGTCGAACTCGTCATCGAGCTGCCCTACGCCTTGCCCGGCGTGGTGCTCGCCATCGCCTGCATCCTGATGTTCCTGAAGCCGCTGCCGCTGATCGGCGTCAGCATCTATGCGACACCATTCATCATCCTCTTCGCCTATCTGGCGCGCTTCCTGCCGCTGGCGCTGAAGGCCCCGATCGCGGCAATGGCGCAGATCGAGGCGCATCACGAAGAGGCGGCGAAACTCGATGGTGTCACGCTCTGGCAGATGCTGCGTTTCATCGTGGCGCCRATCCTCGCCCCGGCTGCGACGGTCAGTGCGCTGATGGTGTTCCTCGTGGCCTTCAACGAGCTCACCGTCTCGGCCCTGCTCTGGTCCTCGGGAACCGAGACGCTGGGCGTCGTTCTGTTCAGCCTGAAGGAAGCCGGGCTCGCCGGCGAGGCGGCAGCGGTCGCGATCAGCGCCTCGGCGGTGATCCTTTGCGTGATGCTGCTGCTCGACCTTTGCGCCAAGCGCCTGCCGGAGAATGTCCTGCCCTGGCGGATCTGAGCATCACTCCGCCGCCTGCGTCTCGATCCTGGGCTCGCCCATCATCAGCGAGCGCGCCGCCTTCGCCTCGCGAACAATGAAATCGACGATGGCGCGCACGCGGGCGACATCCTTGAGATCGGCATGGACCAGCAACCAGAACGAGCGCGTGATCGACACCTTATGCGGCAGGACGGGCACCAGGCGCGGCTCTGTCGCCGCCATGAAATGATGGATGACGCCGATACCGGCGCCGGCAACCACCGCATTCATCTGGGCCAGCACATTCGAGCTCTGCACCTGCGCCCGTAGGCCTTTGGCKACCTCGTCGAGATAGTCGAGCTCCGGCGTGAAGATCAGGTCGTCGATATAGCCGACGATCCGATGTTCGAAGAGGTCGTCGGGCTTCGCGACCACCGGCATGCTGTCGAGATACTCGCGCGTCGCATAGAGGCCGAGCCGGTAATCGCAGAGCTTGCGCGCGACGACCTTGCCCTCCTTGGGCGGCGCCAGCGTGATCGCGACATCGGCCTCCCGCTTGGACAGCGACAGCAGCCTCGGCATGGCGATGAGCTGCAGCTCGAGCCCGGGATAGGCCTTGGCGAGGCCGGCCAGGCGCGGCGCCAGGAAACAGGTCCCGAAACCGTCCGGCGCGCCGATCCGCACAGTGCCGGCCAGCGCCATGTCGGCGCCGCCGATATCGCTCTGGATCGCGAGCGCCTCGGTTTCCATGCTCTCGGCCTTGGCCAGCAATCGCTCGCCATGGGCTGTGAGGGTGTAGCCCTGCGGCCGGCGCTCGAAGAGCTTGGCCTTGAGCGATTCCTCCAGAGAGGTGACACGACGTGAGACCGTGGCATGATCGGCGCCCAAACGCCGGGCCGCAGCCGTCAGCCGGCCGGAGCGGGCAACAGCGAGAAAGAAGCGCAGATCATCCCAGTCGAACCTCTCCAAGACGCTCTCCCTGATATTTGCTTTTGCGCACGGCGACCGCTTGATAGTTGCTATAGCCGTGCACAAACGAGAATGGTAGGGGTGAGGCCAATCAAGACACCACACCATTCGTAGGGAGGGCGCGATGCGTCAGGTCGGTCATTTCATTGGTGGCAAGCACGTCGCCGGAACCTCGGGCCGCACGGCCGACATCTACCAGCCGATGGACGGAACCGTGATCGGCAAGGTCGCGCTCGCCTCTCCCGCCGAGATGCGCGCCGCTGTCGAAAACGCACTGGCGGCGCAGCCGAAATGGGCGGCGGTCAACCCGCAGCGCCGCGCCCGAGTGCTGATGAAGTTCCTCGACCTCATCGCGCAGAACAATGACGAGCTGGCCGAGCTGCTCGCCCGCGAGCACGGCAAGACCATCGCCGACGCCAAAGGCGACATTCAGCGCGGCGTCGAGGTCGTCGAGTTCTCGCTCGGCATCCCGAACCTGATGAAGGGTGAATTCACCGACGGCGCCGGCCCGGGCATCGACATCTATTCGATGCGCCAGCCGCTCGGCGTCTGCGCCGGCATCACGCCCTTCAATTTCCCCGCAATGATCCCGCTCTGGAAGCTCGGCCCCGCCATCGCCTGCGGCAATGCCTTCATCCTGAAGCCGTCCGAGCGCGATCCCGGCGTGCCGATGCGTCTGGCCGAGCTGTTCATCGAAGCCGGCGGTCCTCCCGGCATCCTCAATGTCGTCAATGGCGACAAGGAAGCGGTCGACGCCATCCTCGACGATCACGACATCAAGGCCGTCGGCTTCGTCGGCTCGACCCCGATCGCTGAGTACATCTATGCCCGTGGCTGCGCCAACGGGAAGCGCGTGCAGTGCTTCGGCGGCGCCAAGAACCACATGATCATCATGCCGGATGCCGACATGGACCAGGCCGTCGACGCGCTGATCGGCGCCGGCTACGGCTCGGCCGGCGAGCGCTGCATGGCGATCTCGGTGGCGGTTCCGGTCGGCAAGGCCACCGCCGATGAACTGGTGAAGCGCCTCATCCCTCGCGTCGAGAGCCTGAAGATCGGCCCCTCCACCGACTCTTCCGCCGATTACGGCCCGGTCGTCACCAGGCAGGCGCTCGACAAGATCAAGGGCTATGTCGAGACCGGCATCAACGAGGGCGCCAAGCTCGTCGTCGATGGACGCGGCTTCAAGATGCAGGGCTACGAGAACGGCTTCTACATGGGTGGCTGCCTGTTCGACCATGTGACGCCCGACATGCGCATCTACAAGGAAGAGATCTTCGGCCCCGTGCTCTCGGTCGTGCGCGCCAAGGACTATGAGGAAGGCCTCAAGCTCGCCAACGACCACGAATACGGCAACGGCGTCGCTATCTACACCCGCGACGGCGATGCGGCGCGCGACTTCGCTTCCCGCGTCCAGGTCGGCATGGTCGGCGTCAACGTGCCGATCCCGGTGCCGCTGGCCTATTACACCTTCGGTGGCTGGAAGCGTTCGTCCTTCGGCGATCTCAACCAGCACGGCCCGGACTCGATCCGCTTCTACACCAAGACCAAGACGGTGACCTCGCGTTGGCCGTCCGGCGTCAAGGATGGAGCAAGCTTCGTCATCCCGACGATGGGCTGAGACCCCGGACGACAAGGATCGCGACATGTTCTCCCTCACCGAAGACCAGATCGCGATCCGCGACATGGCGCAGGGTTTCGCTTCAGAGACCCTCGCCCCTCATGCCCTGCGCTGGGATGAGGAGAAGCACTTCCCGGTCGAGGAGATGCGCCAGGCCGCCGCGCTCGGCATGGGCGGCATCTATATTGGCGAGGATGTCGGCGGCTCCGGACTGTCACGGCTCGACGCGACGCTGATCTTCGAAGCGCTGGCGACCGGCTGCCCGACGATCGCAGCCTATATCTCGATCCACAACATGTGCGCCTGGATGATCGACCGCTACGGCTCGGAGGATCAACGCCATGCCTGGCTGCCAAAGCTCTGTTCGATGGAGCATCTGGCGAGTTACTGCCTGACGGAGCCCGGTGCAGGATCGGACGCCGCCGCGCTGAAGACCAGGGCGGTCCGCGACGGCGATGATTACGTGCTCGACGGCCAGAAGCAGTTCATCTCCGGCGCCGGCGTCTCCGACATCTATGTCGTGATGGTGCGCACCGGCGAGGCCGGCCCCTCAGGCATCTCGACGCTCGTCGTCGAGAACGGCACGCCCGGCCTGTCCTTCGGGGCCAACGAGAAGAAGATGGGCTGGAATGCGCAGCCGACGCGCGCCGTGATCTTCGAGAATTGCCGCGTCCCCGTGGCGAACCGCCTCGGGTCCGAGGGTATCGGCTTCAAGATCGCGATGGCAGGGCTCGATGGCGGCCGGCTCAATATCGGAGCCTGCTCGCTCGGTGGAGCACAAGACGCGCTCGACAAGGCGCTGGCCTACGCCCAGGAGCGCAAGGCCTTTGGCGCACGCATCGCCGATTTCCAGGCACTGCGGTTCAAGCTTGCCGACATGGCGACCGAACTCGAGGCGGCGCGGACGTTCCTGTGGCGGGCAGCCTCGGCACTCGACCAGAAGGCACCCGACGCGACCAAGCTCTGCGCCATGGCCAAGCGGGTTGCCACCGATACCGGCTTCGCGGTCGCGAACGAGGCGCTGCAGATTCATGGCGGCTACGGCTATCTCGCCGATTACGGCATCGAGAAGATCGTGCGGGACCTGCGCGTGCATCAGATCCTGGAAGGCACGAACGAGGTCATGCGCATGATCGTGGCGCGCTCGCTGGTAGGGCGGGCAAAGGGGAACTAGCCTCAGAGCCGGGATATCCCTGCCCCATGGAAAAGTTTCTCAAACGACGAGGTTAGACCATGACCAGCATCGCCTTCATCGGGCTCGGCAATATGGGCGGCCCGATGGCCGCCAATCTCGTCAAGGCCGGACATCAGGTCAGCGCCTTCGACCTGGTGCAGGCCTCGCAGGACGCTGCGGCCGAACTCGGCGTGCATATCGCGGGCTCGGCCAGGGAGGCGGTCGCCAATGCCGAGGTCGTCGTCACCATGCTGCCGGCGGGCAAGCATGTGCTCGCGGTCTGGGCCGACATCCTGCCCGTGGTGAAGGCTGGCACGCTGATCATCGATTCCTCGACGATCGATGTCGAAAG
>NZ_JBFTLD010000317.1:0-7025 GCF_056396265.1 Allobosea sp. 05T422_2
GGTCAGCTATCCCGGCCTGGACGGCGATAAGTATCACGACCTCGCCAAGCGCTACTCGCCGAAGGGAGCGGGCGCGGTCTTCACCATCGGCCTGAAGGGCGGCTACGATGCGGGTGTCAAGCTGGTCTCGAACCTGCAGCTGTTCTCGCATCTCGCCAATATCGGCGATACGCGCTCGCTGGTGATCCACCCCGCCTCGACGACGCATCGCCAGCTCTCGGACGCACAGAAGACCGCGTCGGGCGCCGGACCGGAGGTCGTGCGCCTCTCGATCGGGCTCGAGGACGTGGCCGACCTGATCGGCGATCTCGATCAGGCGCTGATCTAGCATCCGGCAGCGCTCCGACGGGGCGTCCCCCCGGAAAAAATGCAGACCCGGGATCCCTCCATGAACCATTCCGGCCGGGATCCCGGGTCTCTTTCCTTTGCCGCTCGGAGCGACAGTGTTCCGGTGGCGTCAGGCCCGGACTGGATGCGCGGTGCCAGCCCCGCYCCGCGTGACATGTACGACTGTCATCGCCAGCACCATGAAGGCGAGCGCCTGATGGGCGAGCCCCGCCCAGAGCGGGACCACCAGAAGCAGCGTAACGACGCCGAGCGCGGCCTGTGTCAGGGTGAGGCCGGCAATCGCCGTTGCGCGCTTGGCACTGCCTGACCCAGGCGCTGCGCGGCGCATCGCAACGGCATGCCAGAGCGCGGCCGCCAGCAGCAGATAGGCGCCGATGCGGTGGTTGAACTGCACCAGGGCGACGTTATCGACAAAGTTCTCCCAGAGCGGCGTCTGCGCAAACAGCGTCGACGAAGCCGGAGCCAGCCCCCCATCCATCAGCGGCCAGGTGTTGAAGGTGAAGCCCGCACGGGAGCCGGCGACGAGGCCGCCTAGCGCGATCTGAGCGAAGGTGAGCACCAGCAACACCCAGGCGGCCAGGCGGCCCCTCGCCTGCTCGACCCGCCGCAGCGGGGTCAGCCAGGTGGCGAACGCGACAACGGCGGCGAAGAACAGGCCGGCGAAGGTGAGATGAAGCGTCAGCTTGACCGGGGCGACCGCGATCATGCCTGGCTGGAGCCCCGACGCGACCATGATCCAGCCGATCGTACCCTGCAGGCCAAGCAGCAGCCCCATGCCGAACAGCACGGCACTCTGGCGCCAAGGCAGGAGCCGGCGGAGGGCGACGACAAGGAAGCCGACGAGATAGACCAGGCCGATGAAGCGGCCGAGCTGACGGTGCCCCCACTCCCACCAGAAGATGAATTTGAATTCCGACAACGCCATGCCGGCATTGAGCAGCTGGTATTGCGGGCTCGCGCGGTACTTCTCGAATTCCAGCGCCCAGGCGGCGTCGGAGAGCGGCGGGATCGCGCCKGTGACCGGTCGCCATTCGGTGATCGAGAGGCCTGAGCCGGTCAGGCGGGTCGCGCCGCCGACCACGACCATCGCGAAGACGAGTGCCGCGACGATCCAGAGCCAGCGGCGGATGCCTGCGTGGTTGGCGGAGCTGACAGCGCCGCCACGCGGCTGATCGAGAGCAATCGTCACGGGATGGGGACCTCGGGTCGCAAATGTCGCGCTTCACAAGCGTCGTTGGGGGTGACAGATAGACCCGCGCGAAGACGCGAACAACGCCCGCAATGCCGCAGCCGCGCCGGCATGGAGACGAGAGATGACCCAGAGCCACCGCAAGCTGATCGGCACCGTGGTGATCCTGATCTTCGTCTGCGTCTATGCGCTGGTCGCCATGGCACTGGCGCAGGGGCGGATCACGGACGCGCCCAAGCTGGTGCAGACCATCGCCTATATCGCGCTCGGCCTCGCCTGGGTGCTGCCCCTGCTGCCGCTGATCAAGTGGATGGAGCGGAAGGACGGGCCACGCTGAGATCGGCCTGAAATGCGGATTGCGGCTTTCGGAAAAGCCGTTGCAAACATGGAAGTCTGGATCATCGGACGGGATATCCGGTCCGATGGGATCTAGGCGACATTCAGCCGCCGCCCCTTGTTCCAGAGCAGGAACGGCAGCCCCGACAGCAGCGCCCGCAGCGCTGCCTCGCTCTGGTGATAGCCGTTCAGCGAGACACGCGGCAGCGCATGCAGATGCCGCTCATGCCGATCGAAGAGATGGCCCGGCCGCGTGGTGACCGCGCTGGTGAAGCCAGCCGCCCTGGCCAGGGCGAATTCACGTTTGCCGGCGGAGCCCGGATCGCCGACGGGATAGGCGAAATGGCGCATGGGCAGGCCGAGCTCCTGCTCGAGCCGTGCCTTGCTCTCGACGATCTCGGCTCGGGCAAAATCCTCGGGATGCTTGGCCAGCATCGGGTGGCTCAGCGTATGCGCTCCAATGGTCACGCCGGGCGCGCCGGCGAGCGAGCGCAGTGTCTCCCAGGGCAGGCATTCGCGCTCGACCAGGGCTGCGCTATCGATGCCGGCCTGACGTGCAAGATCGGAAATCGTTGACAGCAGAATCGCTTCCGGCCCTTTGCGCAGACGCCAGTAGAGCGTCTCGAAGGTCAGCTGCTTCTCGCGATCAGATTCGGTGCGGGCCGAGAACCCGYCATCCGGCAAGTCCAGGGTGAAGCGCGGCAGAGCCCGGATCGCCTCCTCCATTTCCAGCCACCAKAGCCGCGCGGTGCGCTCGGCAAAGCCCGTCGTCACGAACAATGTCCAGGGCACGCCATGCTTGGCCAGGACCGGCCAGGCATGATCGAGATTGTCGCGATAGCCGTCGTCGAAGGTCAGCGCCACGAAGAAGCGCTGGGAGAGCGGGCTCTGCAGTMGCGCCACCGCTTCATCGAGCGAGACGATGTCATAGCCCTGAGCCTTGATCAGTGTCAGCGTCTGGTCGAGGAATTCAGGCGTGATCTCCAGCAGACGATTGGGGGCGAAGCCCCGCTCGCGCCAGGGCCGGACATGATGCAGGGTCAGAATCATGCCCGCGCCCTGAGCGAGGTCCTTCGCCCATCGGTCGGCGCCGGTCAGCGCAATCGCCTTGAATGCGGCGGAAAAGGCTTGGTGTCGCAGGCTCATCCGGCTCCGGGCAGCAACCGCTCGCTAATATTGTTCGCCGATGCTTCGGCTGGTCGAAGCCAACCTGGCAGGTTCGTTCACAATAGCGGGTTAAGGACAGCGAGGAATGCCGCCACCCGAGGGTCCAGAGACGATGTCTGCACTTGCCGAACGCGCCGGAACTCCGGCCTCGGCCCTGAACCTGACAGCGATCAGGAGCAGGGGGGAGCGCGCGCGCCCCTGGCACAGCATCACGATCAGCAGCGACCCTGCCGCCCTGGAAGCCGAGTGGCGCAGCCTGGAAGCGGCAGCTCTGGTGACGCCCTACCAGGCCTATGGCTGGATCAGGCCCTTCGTCGAGACGGTCGGGGCAGCCCACGGTACGGAGTTCCGATATGCCGCGCTGCGCGACGCGGCCGGGCGCACCCAGGCCATCCTGCCGCTGGCGCTGACACGGCGCAACGGCGTTCGCTTCGGCGAATTCATCGGCGGCAAGCACGCCAATTATCATATGGGGCTCTATGCCCCGGCCTTCGCTGTCGCCCTCGATACGGCCGGCGCGCGAGCCCTGCTTGTCGAGATCGGCACGGCCATTGGAGATCTCGACGCCTTCATCTTCGTCAACCAGCCGAAGGACTGGCAAGGCGTTCCCAACCCGCTCGCGCAGCTTGCGGCAGGGCCGAGTCCGAGCGGAGCCTACAAGCTCGCGCTGGAGGGACGAGACTGCGAAGGCTCGCTGCGGCGCTCGATGAGCTCGCATGCCCGCAAGAAGCTGAAGAACAAGCGCAACCGCTTCGCCAGCTTCGGCAGCTCAGTCCTGCTCAAGGCCGAAACCCAGGAGGATATCGAGCGGGTCGTTTCCGCTTTCCTGAGCCAGAAGGCGGCGCGGTTTGCCAGCATGGGCGTTCCAAACCCCTTCGCGGAGCCCGCCCTGGGTGACTTCCTGCGCCAGGGAGCAAGCCCTGACCGCACTGACACGCCCGTTCTCGAGCTCTACTCGCTCGATCTCGATGGCCGCTGTGTCGCAACCTATGTCGGCGCCGTGCAGGGCCAGCGTTTCTCAGGCATGGCCACATCCTTCGACATGGACGGCGACCTCCCCAAGTCGAGCCCTGGCGAGATCCTGCTGGTCGACTTGATCAAGCTGAAATGTCGTGCCGGAATCGAGGTCTTCGACCTCGGCGTCGGCGAAGCCCGCTACAAGACGACGGTATGCGACGACCGGGACGAACTCGTCGACACCTTCCTGCCGTTGACGCCGAAGGGGCATGCCTTTGTCCTGTTCAGCCGGGCCAAACGTGCCGCGAAGCGCAGGATCAAGAGCTCTCCAGTGGCACTGAAGCTCGCACAACGCGCCTCGGGCTGGCTGAACCGGAACCGAACACTCGCCACTGACGACGACTGAGCGGCAACGCCTCTCGCAAAATCAGATGCGCAAGGTCTGCGCATCTCGCAGGAGGTGCAGGGCCACGGGGCCCTGACGATCCCGGCCGCCCCCGGCCGGGATAAGCTTCGGCTCAGGCCATCGCCGCATCATGCTCGCGGACGGAAAATGGCACGCCCGCCGTCTCCTCGAGCTTGTCGACGACGAGAGAAACCGGCGCCGTCGTCAAATCGGCGAGCCGATAGGCGGCCTCCATGGCGTGCCCGTTGCCGATGCTGCCCGCCATGACGAAGACACCTTGCGCACGTCCGACCAGCGGTGCGAGCACGGCGCTCTCATCGCCCGAAGTCGCCGAGACCAAGACCCAGTCATAGGTCTCGCAGAGCGCATCGAGCGCCACCTCGACGATATCAGGCGCGGCCAGAACCGCCCTGCGCCCTGCGCGTCCAGCGCTGATGCGATGCAGCCGCGAGCCCGGTTCGCGCATGATGATCTCGGAGAACTGGGCCTCGCCGGCAAGAAGCTCGGAGAACCCCAGCTCATCCAGTTCGTCATCGTCGCTGGCAAGGTCGACCAGCACGCAACGGGAGTGGCGGGACAGCAGTTCCGCGAGATCCCGTGCCGACATCGCTTCGGGACCGGCCCCGTCGAGCAGCACGGCCAGCGGCGCCATCTCGGCGGGAGGCGCCGCAATTCGCTCGGAAAGCGCCGTAAGAGCCCCTTCGGGATCGGCCGCGGCCAGGGGAACCCGGCCCACTCGGCCGGTATGGGTCAGCAGCCCCGCAACGCGCTCGCGGCGCTCGTCTCCGTCGGACGGATGTTGCGCGGCCCCAGCCCCGCCGCCGCCGACCCAGCCCGGCGCACGCCGCGGGCCATTGGAGCCGGGCGATGACCCCGCAGTGCCGTTGAGGAGCTCACGCGAGACCACCATGGCGAGCGCGACGAGGAAGGTCGCGAGCGTCGCAACGAGGATGATCGGGATCTTCTTCGGGAAGGACGGCTCGGTGGGTTCGACGGCGCGCGAAATGATGCGTGCATCGGCCGGGCTGGCGTTCTGGGTGTCGCGCGCCACGGCCTCGCGATAGCGCTGCATATATTGCTCGAGCTGATCGCGCAGGGTGCGTGCCTCGCGCTCCAGCGCTCGCAGCTGCACTTCCTTGTCGTTGGCGCTCGAGACATTCTTCTTCTGCCCCTCGAGGGCGGCCGTGAAGCTGTCGACGCGCTGGCCGGAGATGCGTGCCTCGTTCTCCAGGGTGCGAACCGTGCGCTCGGCGGCCGCGCGGATCTGGCCCTCCAGATCGGCGAGCTGGGCGCTGAGTTCCTTGATGCGCGGGTGCCCGGGCAGGAGCGAGYGCGATTCCAGCGCGATCTGGGCGCGCAGATTGACGCGCTGCTCGATCAGACGGCGGACCAGTTCATTGTTGGCAACGTCCGGAATCTCGAAGGTCCKCCCGCTCTTCATCGCATCGCGAATGACGCTGGCCTTGGCCTGGGCCTCGGCCTGTTGACTGCGGGCATTGGAGAGCTGGGTGGAGAGGTCCGCCAATTGCTGTGCGGTGATGGTGGTGTTGTTCGTTCCGACGAGCAGTCCGTTGCGCGAGCGGAAGTCCTCGACCTTGCCCTCCGCCTCGGCGACGCGCTTGCGCAGCGGCTCGATCGTGGTTGAGAGCCAGGACGAAGCGCTGCGCGCGGTGTCCTGCTTCGCCGCCTCCAGCATCTCGAGATAGATATTGGCGATCTCGTTGGCTCCGCGCGCCGCCAGCGCCGGATCGCGCGACGTGAACTCGATCGCGACGATGCGGGACCGGCCGACCGGGAAGACCAGCAGGCGGTCGTAGAATTGATCGAGCACGCGTTCTTCGGGCGAGCGATCGGCCGGATGCGCGCCCAGCCCGACCAGCACGCCAAGCCGCTTCAGCGCACTCAGCGCGCCGGCGCCCGAATCGAATTCGGGATTGCCGACGAGGCCGATGCGCTTGATCGCCTCGCGAGCGAGGTCACGCGACATGATGACCTGGACCTGGCTCTGCACGCCCTCGCTGTCGAATTGCTGGCTTGTGGCTTCGGCCCCGCCCTGCCCCGGACGGGTATAGAAGCTGTCCCGATTCTCGAGCAGGAGCCGCGCCTCGCCCGTGTAGCGCGGCGTGACCAGATTGACGGCGACGAAGGAGAGGCCGAGCGCCAGCACTGTGGGGCCGAGCACCCAGAGCTTGCGCCGCTTGATGGCGGCCCAGAGCGCGGAAAGATCGAGCATGTCGCCGCGGCTCTCGCCGGCATCCCGCATTCCGTCATCGGATCGAGAGGTCATGACTCACCCATTCACGCAAAACTCGCGCGCCCAGCACAGGACGCAGGGTCAATCAAAGCTGATTAAGGTTATTGGCGAGTTAAGAGGTGGCGGCATCTCCAGCGAGGGGGGGGGCAGCGAGGGAGGTCGTGCTCAACTTTTGTTAACCATAGCCACCCTAACGTGACGGCAGAATTTGGATGGACTGAATATGCGATGAGTCGATCACTCGCCCCACTGGCCCTGGCGGTCGCACTAGCGACGAGCGCCTGCGCGCCGCGCTATGCAGCGCAGGAACTCGCGATCGTCGACGTCAATGTGCCCTATCGGCTCGCCAGCGGCGACCGGCTGCGCGT
>NZ_JBFTLD010000318.1:0-7016 GCF_056396265.1 Allobosea sp. 05T422_2
GAGACAATCCGTGGGGCGAAGGTGCAACGACGCTGGAATGGACCCTGTCCTCGCCTCCGCCGTTCCACCAGTTCGAGACCCTGCCGCGCATCGTCAGCTCGGACCACTGGGATCGATAGTTCGTCCACCGGGTGATTTTTCGCATGTCGAAGCATCCGCCCCAAACCTCTACGTCGGCATCGCTCGCGCCCGACACTCGGTGGCGTGGTCTTTGATGGTGAAAGTGCTCTGAAGGGAGCCATTCGCTACGAGCGAGGGGGATTGACGGGCCACGCGGCGTTCCGAGGTCCGAACTCAGCTCTGAAAAGGCAAGCGCTGGCTAAAGCCAAGGGCTCGATCTCAGGATGCCCGCCATCACGCCGCGCAGGAGTTGCGCACGAGAATTCGCGTCGATCTTGGATTTCGCCGCCTCGATATGTGGATGGACCGCGTTGCGCGACAGGCCCATGGCCATGCCGATCTACGCATCGCTGCGACCCCATTGCCCCCATCGGAAATATAGGAGGAGATCATCATGGCTGAGCACACCTCTTCCGGAAGCGCATCCGTCGTCTTGACGGATCTGGACAAGCTGCTGCCCGATATCGAGGCGCTCTATAAGGACGTCCACGCCCACCCGGAATTGTCGATGCGGGAGATGCGAACTGCGGGTCTCGCCGCCGACAAGCTCAGGAAAGCCGGCTTCGAGGTAACGACTGGCGTGGGTAAGACGGGCGTGGTCGGATTGCTTCGCAACGGCGAGGGGCCGACGGTCATGCTGCGCGCTGACATGGATGCGCTGCCGATCGCAGAGGATACCGGCCTTGCTTACGCCAGCAAGGTTACTGCGACGGACCCCGAGGGAAGCACCGTCCCCGTGAGCCATATGTGCGGACATGACATGCATGTCGCCTGGCTGGTCGGTGCGGCGACATTGCTGTCACAGGCGCGCGATGCCTGGAAGGGCACCCTGATGGCCGTCTTCCAGCCGGGCGAGGAAACCGCGCAAGGCGCCCAGGCCATGATCGACGATGGTCTGCTGAAGCGCTTTCCGCAGCCCGATGTCGTGCTGGGCCAGCACGTCATGGTCGGACCCTCCGGCTCGGTCGCCGGCAGTGCCGGGCCGATAACCTCCGCTGCGGACAGCCTGCAAATCCGCCTGTTCGGGCGCGGCGCGCACGGGTCGATGCCGCAGGCCAGCATCGATCCCGTCATCATGGCGGCCTCCGTCGTGCTGCGTCTCCAGACCATCGTGTCCCGCGAGGTTGCCGCCAACGACGCGGCAGTGGTCACTGTCGGCGTGCTACAGGCAGGAACCAAGGAAAACGTCATCCCCGACGACGCCGTCATCAAGCTCAATGTGCGTACGTTCGACGAAGGCGTGCGCAAGCATGTGCTCGCCGCCATCGAGCGGATCGTCAATGCCGAGGCCGAAGCCTCCGGGGCGCCGCGCAAACCGGAAATCACGCCGCTCGACCGCTACCCTTTAAACGTCAACGACGAAGCCGCCAGCAACCGCATCGCCGCAGCGTTTCGCGGCCATTTTTCGCCGAACCGGGTCAAGCACACCGGCCCCGCCCCGGCGAGCGAGGATTTCGGCTGCTTCGGCACCGCGTGGCAGGTGCCTTCGGTGTTCTGGTTCGTGGGTGGCAACGATCCCAAGGTCTATGCAGAGGCTAAGGCGGCCGGCAAGCTGAACGAACTTCCGGTCAATCACAGTCCGCAATTCGCGCCCGTCCTCCATCCCACGCTGGCAACAGGCGTCGAGGCACTGGTCGTCGGAGCGCTCGCCTGGCTCGGCCCGAACAAAAAATGAACTGTTCTACCCGATTGCATCGCAGATCAGTCTTATTTGAAGGCTGTTCGGTGCTTTCGTCCCGATGCGGTAGGATTTTTCGCAGGCGGACCCGTCATGATCGCCATCGAAACCCTTGTGCGACTTCTCGACCTGGGCGGCACCTTCGTTTTCGCGATCAGCGGGGCGGTTGCCGCAGTCAATCGCCGCCTCGACATTTTCGGTATCCTCGTCCTATCGTTCGTGACGGGGAATTTTGGCGGGATCACTCGCGACGTCCTGATCGGCGCCATCCCGCCTGCCGCTCTGACGGATTGGCGGTACCTGCTGGTCTCAGTCCTGGCCGGGCTCATCACCTTCTTCTGGTATGCCGGCGTCGGCAAGCTGCGTAGCCCCGTCCTCCTGTTCGACGCGGTAGGCCTTTCGTTTTTCGCGGTGGTCGGTGCACAGAAGGCGATCGAGTTCGGACTAAACCCGGTGATGTCAGCGCTTCTGGGCATGCTGACCGGAATCGGCGGAGGCATGACGCGCGATGTTCTGCTTGCGGAGATTCCGCAGGTATTGCGTTCCGATTTGTACGCCGTCGCAGCGCTGACCGCCGCGTCCTTCGTTGTTATCGGCCATGTGCTCGGCGTTTCCTATGGCGTTTCAGCGCTGGCTGGAGCTGCCGTGTGCTTCGGCCTTCGTTTCATGGCGATCAGACGTGGTTGGCATTTGCCGGTCGCTCATCTCTCCGCGCAAGGGCGCGCTGCAATAGATGCTTCGGAGGATGAGAGCGGGCGGTAAGTTTGCCCCTCCAACGGTTTGCCCTCCGGGAGGGAGGGTGAAGCGCGGCCTCGCGTTTCCAATGGCGCGCAATATCTGCCGAGATCGGCCTCTCGCGACGCCAACTATGCTGCTCCTCACGCCGCAAGCAGCTTGTCGACGGTGATCGGCAGGCTGCGGATGCGTTTGCCCGTCGCGTGATGAATGGCGTTGGCGATKGCCGCCGCCGTGCCGACGACGCCGATCTCGCCCAGCCCCTTCACGCCGATCGGATTGATCTGGTCGTCATGCTCCTCGACAAAGAGGACCTCGATCCCACCGATGTCGGCATTGGCTGGTACATGATACTCGCCGAGGTTCCTGTTCATGAACCGGCCGAAGCGATGGTCGGTCAGCGTCYCCTCGTGCAGGGCCATGCCGATGCCCCAGACCACGCCGCCGATGATCTGGCTGCGCGCCGTCTTGGGGTTGAGGATGCGCCCGGCCGCGATGGCGCTAACCACCCGGGTCACGCGCACGATATTGAGTTGCTCGTCGACATGGACCTCGGCGAAGACGGCCGAATGGGTGTAGGAAGCGCGGCGCARCGGCGCGATCAGGCCAGGACTGGCTGTTTCCTCGGCCTCGATCCGCTCAACCTGCGCCGCACTCAGGGCATCGACGAATGAGACGGCGCTCGATTGCTCCTGGCGCAACCGAACGAACCCGTCATTGAAGACGACGTCATCGATCCTGGCGCCGGACAGAGGCGATCCTTCGATGGACTTTGCGTGTTTCAGCAGGGTCTCGCACAGCCTTCGGCAGGCCAGCATCACCGCGCTCCCCGAGGAAGCCGCCGTCCAGGAGCCCCCCTGGATCGGGGCTGGTGGGAGCGATGAATCGCCGAGTTTCACGGTCACCGCGTCGAGATCGAGCCCCAGTGCATCGGCCCCGATCTGGCTGAGGATCGTGTAGGTGCCCGTTCCGATATCGGATGTGGCGCAGGCGATMTCGAGCCTGCCGTCGCGCGTCAGCGTCGCGCGGGCGGAGGATTTCATCATCATCGCTTCCCAGACGCCGCTGGCCATGCCCCAGCCCACCAACTCCTTGCCGTTTGTCATCGAGCGCGGCGCCGGCTTGCGCCTGTGCCAGCCGAAGCGGGCGGCGCCTTCGGCATAGCAGGCGCGCAGCTCCTTGGAGGTCAGGGGCTTGTCGTCGTTCTCGTCCCGCGTGGTGTAGTTCCTGAGCCTGAGTTCGATCGGGTCGATGCCGGTGGCAAAGGACAGTTCGTCCATGGCACTTTCCAGCGCGAACAGGCCTGTCGGCGCACCGGGCGCCCGCATGTCGCCGGGCGTCGGGATGTCGAGCTTGGCGAGTTCGTAGGCGAGCAGCGACGTCTCGCTGTGATAGAGCATGCCCGACCAGTTGACGACGTTCTCCTGATAATCCTCGTAGCCGGAGGTCGCGGCGACCGCATGGTGCTGGAGCGAACGGATATGCCCTTCGGCATCGGCACCGATCGCGACAGAATTGATCGTCTGCGGACGATGCGCATGGCTGAACATCTGGGCCCGGGTCATCTCCACGCGCACGGATCGCTCGAGTGCGAGCGACGCCATCACCGCGAGGAACAATTGGTGGTGCGGCCGCAGCGCGGAGCCAAAGGCGCCACCGACGAAGGGACAAACCACGCGGACATCCTCGGTTGCCAGGCCGAAGACCGACGTAACATAGCCTTGCGTGTTGAGCGCGCCCTGCGTCTTGTCGTGGACGGTGATCTTGCCGTCGCCCTCCCAGACCACCGTCGTCCCGTGCAGTTCCATCGGATTATGGTGCTCGGTCGGGACGCGGTACTCGGCGCTGACCTTGATCGGGGCGTCTGCGAAGGCAGTTTCCGCGTCGCCTTTCGGATCGGGCGGCCGCGCGATGCCCGCGCGCTTCTTCGGCGGCTCATAGCTGTCCTGGCGGGCGCGCTCGAGATCGGTCTCGTGCGGTTCTCGTTCATAGGACACGCCGACCAGGGAGGCCGCGTCACGGGCGGCCTCGAAGCTCGACGCGACGACCAAGGCTATCGGCTGGTCGCTGTGCTGGATGGTGGCGTCGTGGAGCGGGCGGAGCGGCTTGCCGGGCGGGGCGACCTGGTCCCGGTAGCTGCTGTCGAACCAGGCGGTGTGAGCGCGGTTCTCATGGGTGAAGATCGTCACGACACCCGGCACTGCAAGCGCCGCCGTGAGATCGAAATCGCGGATCTTGCCGCGCGGAATCGCGCTGCCGACGATGCAGCCATGAAGCAGGTCCGGAGCAACGAACTCGGCTGCATAGGTCGCGCGGCCGGTGACCTTGGCTACGCCGTCGACCCGGCTCCGCGGCGAGCCGACATGGGGATCGTTGCTGATCATGGCCGTGCTCCCTCAGGCGATGCGCTTGTCGGATTGCGATTGCGGCGTCCCGGCTGCGGCTTGGGTCAGTGCGCGAATGATGGCGCGGCGCGCGAGCTCGATCTTGAAGGCATTGTGCTCGCGGCCCTGTGCTCCTTCCAGCAGAACGTCCGCCGCCGCGGCGAAGCTCGCATCGTCGGGCTTACGGCCAATCAGCACCTCTTCTGCCTGCGGCCGACGCCAAGGCTTGTGAGCAACGCCGCCAAGTGCCAGCCGCGCATCGCGGATCGCACCGCCACTGCCCATTTCCAGACAGGCCGCGACGGAAACCAACGCGAAGGCATAAGAGAGCCGGTCGCGCAGCTTGAGATAGCTGTGGTGCTCGGCAAAACGTTGCGCCTCGGCGGGCAACTCGATGCCGGTGACGATCTCGCCCGCGCCGAGCGTCGTGTCGCGATCCGGTGAACCGTTCGGCAGCCGATGATAATCCGCCATCGCGATCGTCCGGGTGCCCTGCGGCCCGGCGACATGGACGCTCGCCGAGAGTGCGGCAAGCGCGACGCACATGTCGGAGGGATGGGTTGCGATGCAGTCGGTGCTCGCGCCGAGAATGGCATGATTGCGGTTCACGCCCTTGATCGCCGGGCAGCCGCTGCCAGGTTCGCGCTTGTTGCAGGGCAATGCGGCATCGTAAAAATAATGGCAGCGAGTGCGCTGGTTGAGATTGCCGCCGGCCGTCGCGGCGTTACGAAGTTGTGGCGTCGCGCCCGCCAAGATCGCGCTCGACAGCAGCGGGAAAGTCCCGGCGACCAACGGGTGATAGGCGATCGTCGTATTCGAGACGAGCGCCCCCATCAGGATGCCGCCGTCCGCGGTCTCGGCGATCGTATCGAGATCCCCGAGGCGGGTGATGTCGATCAGGCGGTCCGGCTGCTCAACATCATATTTCATCAGATCGAGCAGATTCGTGCCGCCGGCAATCAGCCTGGCGCCGGGGTCGGCTGCCAGCGCGGCGAGCGCGCCTTCGAGGCTCTCGGCCTGGAGATAGGAGAAGCGGTTCATTCTGCGGCCTCCCGCATGTGCCCTGTCTGCTGGGCGATGACGTCCTCGATGGCGTCGACGATGTTCGGATAGGCGCCACAGCGGCAGATATTCCCGCTCATCAGCTCGCGGATCTCGTCGCGGCTATGGGCGCGGCCTTCGGCGACGAGCGCCACGGCCGAGCAGATCTGTCCCGGCGTGCAATAGCCGCACTGGAATGCATCGCGCTCGATGAAGGCGCGCTGCATGGGATGCAACGCGCCATCCTCTGCCAAGCCCTCGATCGTGGTGATAGCGCTGCCGTCCAGCATCACCGCGAGCTTCAGGCACGAATTCATTCGCTCGCCATCGATCAGCACCGTGCACGCGCCGCATTGACCGTGATCGCAGCCCTTCTTGGTCCCGGTCAGCGCGAGATGGTTGCGCAGGAGATCGAGCAAGGTCGTTGCAGCATCGACCTCGATGTGAACGGGCCGGCCATTCAGGCCGAGGGAAATCTCGATTTTTTCGTCGGGAGCGAGCGTGCGGAGTGTCACGGCGATCTCCTTGGGCGCATGGTTCTGGGCGTGGGGGGGCGCGGGCGCGCAAGTTCATCTCGACGACAACGGCTCGCGAGCACGATGTGTTCCTTCGAACAGGAACAGTTTGATCCAGCCCTAAGTTCGGCTGCTGCTTCGGGGCGGACCGTGCACCTGACCATCCCTTAAGAGGCCTGCGCGCGGCGACCGAAGCGTCATGAGACAAGGCAGGAAGCAGGCCGGAACCAACCGGCCGGCGCATGGGTTGCAGCCTCGACCGCACTCGAAACGGGAGCTCAAACCATGATGTTAGCCGTGGCCGGCGTCACCGCGTGAGCCTTTCACCAGGCCGAATGCACCTCTTTGCGCACGCCGGCAGTTAACGTGACAACGCCGCGATGATCACTGCTGCTGGTGGGCTCCGTGCCGACGCTGACGATTGACTGGACGATCGCGAACACCGGAAGGCACCAGCCGCTACGCCACAGTTGCACGGCGCTAACGTCCGGACTATATTCGAACCGAATTTAGTCCGGGAGGCTCCTTTGCGGTATTCTGCCC
>NZ_JBFTLD010000319.1:0-7007 GCF_056396265.1 Allobosea sp. 05T422_2
CGCTCTGGCCGGCTGGCTGTCGGACCAGGACGCCACGCCGGCAAGCAGGGCGAAAGCAAGCGACCAGTGCTTCAATGTCGACATGTTGTGGCCTCCGGGTTGGCCCGCCTGGATCCCTCGTCGTTCGCCTCTGCGACCGCGGGGGGAAGCGGGACTTCGGTGAAGCTGCAACGATAGGCGACGGCCCAAGGGGGCGGGAGTAGAGCGGATCTGGCGGCGGGAGGGGCTGAAGGTGCCGGCCAGGCAGCTGCTCAAGTCCATCGACGTCATCGACGTGCTATCCGATCTCTTCATCCTCCGCGGAGTGCCCGGGCATGTTCGTTCGGACAACGGTCCCGAGTTCGTCGCCAAGGCGGTGCGGGAGKGGATCGTGGCGGTTGGAGCGAAGACGGCATTTATCGAACCTTGCAGTCCTTGGGAGAACGGCTATTGCGAGAGCTTTAACTCCAAGCTTCGCGACGAACTCCTGAACACCGAGCTGTTCTACAGCCTCGCCGAGGCCCGGATCGTCATCGAGGGCTGGCGTCAGCATTACAATACCCGGCGCCCACACTCCTCGCTCGGCTACCGGCCGCCARCACCAACCGCCGTGGCGTGGCCGGCTACGCAAACCCAACCCGCTTCGCCGGCCACCTCAAACGTGGCCGCCAAGCCCAGCATGCATTAGATTAGAACCGGGCCACCTGATGGGGGCAGGCCACCGTCGCGGGCAATTGACGCGATTCGATACACTTCAGTTAGTTCAATTCGTCCTTATCGCCCCATCCCAATCTTACGCTATGCAACTCGATTTCTTCCCGAACAGCAGACAGGGCCATATGAATTGCCGCAAGTTCCCGTAACGCATCGGGAGTGGGTGGGGACACTTTCCCCGCTAGTGTTTCAATGAACTTGAGGCGCGCTGCTTCAAGGTTGGCCTGAAGATCGTGCACGGGATGGAGCTTTGTCATCGTGGCCACCCTATAACGGAGTACATGAGGGCGCGATTGGTCGCGCTGTTTGCATAAACTCTGGGCGTGGACCCGCTTCCTTATGGTTACGGTCTGCGCATCTTGCCCCAAGTCGCCATCCGGTGGAAGTGTCCGTTGCTGGCCGGTACCGTCGTCCAGGCTCGCCGAATTGGGTGGGCTAACAGACCCTCGGTGCGACCGGCTAGGACCGCCTTCTCGAAAATCCGAGCAGTTTAGTCGTACATCAGACGTGGCCGCTGGAGAACACCATCACCAAACCTCAGCGTTCGCTTCTCACAGTTGGGACAAAGATGAAGGCCGCTCGATAGCGTGTCCTTGTCCCATGACGCGACAGTACGGCCAGACACGTCGGATATTGCGGGATCGCCGTACTTCACAACCGCCTCTGATCCGCATCTGAGACAACGGTATGGCACGATCTGAAGGTTCACTGAGGTAAGGTCGACGCAGTTCGTGCAGTGGCACGGCCAATCGGGCGAAGCTATCAGTGTTTCCCTAGCGAGAGCTCATCGTCTGTCCTAGCCTCACCAGTAGTAGCTCTGGCGGTAATAGCCCCGATTCCAGCCGTAATAACGGGGGGGCATAATAGGCTGGCCGCGCATAGTAATGACGCAGGCGGCAATAGACCCGCGGCCCATAATAGGCAGGGTAGCCATATCCGTAGGCCGGGTATACGTAGCAATACACCCGGCGATCTGCCGAGGGAGCTCGCTCAAGAGCGTGGGGCCAGGTCCCCCCATCCACATCCAGGACGGCAATCCACACTCAATCGAGCAGCCGAATGTCATTTTCCTGACGCTCTCGCAGGGCTACTGCCTTCGAGCGAGCGTCCGAAATCGTCAGAATCTCGAGCACCTGCGTATGGGTTTCGCGATAGACGCTGCGAAAGGCCATCCAAAAGGTCTTTCCGCCGATAGAGATTTTTCCGGTTGCGGTGACACTGGTGGCGCCGCTGAAGTTACTGACTATACTCGCGCCAACTTGGCTCGCCCCGATGCTTTCAAACGCATTTGATACGACGCGTCTCAGCGAATCTTCCAGCTCTGCGACCCGATACGGGGCCGGCAGCGTCGCTGTTGAAATGGTGACACGCTCAAATTCGTTGATACCTCGGCTTAACTGGATCATACGCACTGAGGCATTGCCAATCTGTATCGTCTCCTCACCTTTGGTGAAGGGCACATCCGAACTAACGGCGATCTTCATGTCGGCAAAGAACTCGCTGCGCGGCATGGTCTCGGACCATTCAAGCGTGAATAGGCGCTGAGCCCGGGCGACGACGCCTTCCAATCCTTCGAGAACCCGACTGGCCATCTGCTCGGTCACATGGACCGATTGGCCGCGGGTCAAGATCGGAACATCTGTGAACCGCTCCGCTTTTCCGGGGTCGTCGCCACGCAAAGCCTTGCGGCGACCGCATCAGCCATACTGGCCGCTGGCACTGTAATTAGTACGGAACAAGAATGAATTTGGAACATCCAGCTGGGACGGAATGTCAAAGGCGGGACGGAGGGTCAAGCCCGCGCGTCGACCGCATTATTGCCGCAGCGCGCCACCATAGTTCGTCCGAAATTTGGCGAATATTTAAGCAACAAATATTGCCCGATGCGATTTAAGGGGTGTAGAAATCTGAGCGAATACCCTTAAGTGGGATCGCAGTGATCGCCCCATCTGAACATCATGCGCATGCCGGGATTGATGAGCGGGAGAATTAACTCCATGAACCGGCAAGTGACATCGAGTTTTGTTCCTGATGCCTCGCGTTCCCAACCGCAACCCGCGCCATGCGAAGCCGATATCCGCGCGCAACTGCATTGCATTTTGGCAAGCCGCGATTTCAGCGCTCCGGATCGGCTGCGGCGGTTTCTGTCCTATGTGATTGAGGAGACGCTCGCTGGCCGGGCCGACCGCATAAAGGCCTATTCGATCGCGGTCGAAGTCTTCGGGCGGGATGCGAATATCGACATTTTGAACGATCCGGTCGTGCGCATCGAGGCCGGTCGGCTCCGGCGCGCATTGGAGCGATATTACTTTCTTGAAGGCAAGACAGACCGGGTCCTGATCGAAATTCCCAAGGGAAGCTACGTGCCGAGCTTTGCATGGCGATTGGGCGATCAGTTGCTTGCCCAACCCCTCTCATTGACCGAACCGCAGCCGCTATCCCAACCCCGTCCAGACTTCTTCGGCTGGCTCAGACGCCCCTGGCTCATCGGCTCGGTTACTGCGCTGGCGTTCGGTACCGTTGTGACAGTCATGGTAATGGGGGATTCATCACGACCGGCTGCTTCATCGACAAGCACCCCGGGTCTCTCTCTTCTCGTAAAGCCATTCGTCAACCTGTCCCCAACGCCAGACGCCGGTGTTTTTGCTGCCGGCCTTTCCGAAGAGATGCTCTCGCAGCTCGCTACGTTTCAGGGGCTGACAATCGTCCGAAGCGAGGCTTCCGATGACCTGGCGCAGCGATCATCCGCTGCCCGGCGTCAGCTCGGCGCCCGGCACATCCTTGAGGGGATGATCCGTGCTGCCGATAACAAGCTCAGAATAACCAGCCGGCTCGTAGATGGAGAAACGGCCGCCATTCGCTGGTCCGCTATTTACGAGGCCGACCTGCATTCCGGGAACATCATCGATCTCGAAAGTGGCGTAGCGCAGAAGATCGCCGCAGCGGTCGCTCAGGCCATCAAGCCCCCATTGCATGCATCGTCGAAGGTCCCCTAAGGGGCGATCCCCGCGAAGCCGGGGGCATAAAGCACCAACCGAAGATCTGCTTACCGGCGGTCTGTCAGTGTCACACTGAGACCTCCGGAGGCCTATTTACTGCAGAGCCTGTAGTTGCTGCCGGTTTGATCGCTGGCGTTGGAATAGCGCTTTAAGCGCCCGTCTGACCCTTTTGCTAGGATCGCGGAGGACTGGGTGCGGGTAACAGAGTGGACGCAGAATAGTGACAGGTTATCACGGTCGCMGATGCGGCTGACGGCGCCAATCCGGCAGGCCGTCCAAGGCGTGCTGATGCGATCCCCGGAGATAATGAAGGCAGGGACGAATAGCTCCGTAGGGACCTTGAACATCATTCCTTTACGCCCCGGCGTGAATACGTCTCCACAAGCGAGGTCGTCCGCGAGCCAGGCTCCTTGATAGGTGACTAAGGGGCCCTCTGCCGCCTTCACGTTTGCAACCAGGCTGCTCGCTACAAGGCCAATGACAACCGCGCTCGAATATCGGGTACACCGCATTGATCGCTCCCGGGTCTCCATCTCGAAAACTATGTAGACGTAGGACTTAAGGTCCAATGGAGACAGCTTCTTGGGAAGCCAATTTGGAAGGTAGCCCATTACCACGTCCGGTTCCATCGCATGTCTGCTTGGGGAACGACGTCCGCTCTCGTCGTAGCCACCGTCCAGAACCTCAGGAAAATGGCAAAGCTCCTGCCGACCGGACCGCAAACTCAGCCCGACTGAGGAGATGCCGTCCCGATCGGCAAGCGGAAACGTGCCGAGACGGCGGGTGTCAATGCCTAGATCGGCCCTGAAGGCTACCGACGCTTCATCGTGGGGAAGAAGCGCGCCTTCGAGGGCGAGGTCGATGAGGAACTGGGCGCGCCGAACGGAACGCCTTGATGCAATCCGGCCGGCTCCCATCCCGGACGTTGGTGGTCCGCCGTCGCCCTTTCCGGAAACGACCCAACTCGGAAATTAAATCATCCTAGCCTGGCGGCCCGTCACCGACATCTGCAGGGTCCGCTTCCGGGCAACTCGACTGAAGGCAAGACAGGGTAAGGACAGCCGGGTTGGTGCAATCGCGAAGCTCCCCCGCAGACGCCCGCGCCTACCAGGTGACGCGCTGGCCGCACTCGCCCTTTAGATGTAGCGTCGATCGCTTTGCCCCTTCAGCAACGGTCTCAGGGACGCTCACAGCTTGCGCTACCAACTTACTTTGATCCCAAGCCGGCCGTCATAGGCGCGCGAGCGGCCATTGAGCCCGATCGAGTAACCGGCCGACGCGTAGAGCGCTGTGTTCCTGCTGATCTGGGCGTCGACACCGGTCCTGAGTTCGGCCCAGGAGCCGCCGAGATCGGCGTGGAAGGGGATCAGCCCCGTGGCCGAGGAGAACGAGGTCTTGGGATCGCCGAGGAACTCGTTCCAGAGGCTCGCCTTCAGCCAGGCGGTGAGCAGGCGGGGCTTGGCGCGCGGATCCTCCTCCAGCGTCCAGCTCTTGGCCAGGCGGGCGCCGATGCGGCCGGCCAGAGAATCGGCATCGCTGAAGCGCACCAGCGCCGCCTCGTCACGGCCGGATCCGTTGGCCAGGGTCTGGTAGATCATCTGTGCCTGTGGCTCAAGGATGAAGCCGTTGCCTAGCTGGAGCGGATAACCGCCCTCGAGCGAGGCCGCGAAGCCGAAACCATCGCGCTTCAACTTGAACAAGCGCTTTGAGTCAGCCTCTGCAGCGTACCAGGTGCCCTGCACGACCCCGTCGAGATACCAGCCGGACGGTCCGAAATGCGTCCAGTAGGCGCCGAGCGAATAGCCGTCGATGGTGTTGGTGCCGGCCTTGATGCCGTTGAAATGGGTGACATCGCCTTCGATCCGTCCGATCGCGGCATAGAGGCCGGCGTGGTTGCGGCTGCCGTCAGTGCCGAGGCTGCGATAGAGATCGAGCCCGGCCTGGAAGGCGTACATGTCGTAATCGTAGTTCGGGCCGTTGCGGTAGATGCCCCAGGGGCCACCGTCCTGGTTGCCGTGCTGGCCGATGATCCGGGCCCAGCCGGCCGAAGCATAGGAGCTGCCGGGGACRCTGGCGCCGACCGGAAGTTGCACGGTGGTGGTGCAGCGAAAGTTTTTCTCCGGATTCTTGCACCAGATCGTCCGCTCCTCGCTGACCGGCGGCAGCGCGAGCGGGTGCAATTCGCCGCCCCGTTCGTGCAGGCTGTCGATCAGGGTACGGCCATATATCAGCCCCATCGCCGGAAGCGCGGCGAACAGCGAGACTTCTCGCCGGAAATTCGGAATACCCGAGCTTGGCGGCGCCGGTGTCGGGCCCGGCCCAGGCGGGATTGGAGTCGGGTCGGGCCCTGGTGGCGTTGGATCGGGCTGCAAGTCCGATCGCAGATACCAATTCTGAGGTCCTGAATTGTCCACGCTGCCCCGTAGGAGGGCATATTCGTACGGCCCTGCAATAGCCGGCCTGCCTAGCGCGAATGTACCTGCATCCGTCGTGCCCGCGTTGATGGCATCTACGACGAGAATGCCATTTCCTAGGGTCAGATCGCCCGGCCCAATGGTATTCGAAATCAGCAGCGATGACGTCCCGCTCGCCCGACCACCATCAATGACCAAGCGGTCAGAGGGGGAGCCATCGGAGCCGAGATAGGTGTTGAGAGCGAGCGTTCCGCTCCTGCCAACATAGTCTCTCACGGTCAGCGTTTTGTAACTCGCGAGCTGCGTCAAATCCCCCGTGGGAGGGCTATAGATAATCTGGCTGTTGTCGTTGGTAACACTCGTTGCGGTCGAATTGCCCGTCATCGTCCAGGCAGTGGCCTGAGTAAGCGTCACATTGCTGGTATTGCCTGCCGGCGTGGTGATKACCCCTCGCAGCGTCGAACCTTGCGCGTTGAACGTTGTGCTGCCGCCCCCGCCTGTCGCCAGCAGGGTATTGTTGTTCGTGATCGCGATCGTATTGACGAGCCCGATGTCCGCAATCGCCGCCTGGACAGAAAATGAGGCATCGCTCGCCTGAATTGCCGCGTTGCTGTAGCGCAGCAGGTTCGTTCCGCCACTGTCGAAGGAGAAGCCGACCCCGCCAATGCCGGAGGCGGTGACATCGGTGCCGGTCATGGTGGCGCTGCCGCCATTCTGAATCCGGCCGCCGACTCCGTTGATGACAATAACCACGCCGTCCGTCGTTTCGATGCGGCCACCACCGTCGGCATTCAAACCCGAGTTGCCGCCGCCTCCGCTGACGCTGACGTTGGTGTTCTGGGTGGTGATCACGCTACCGGCGTTGATCGCCTGCAGGCCCTTCTCGCCGCCACCCGCACCC
>NZ_JBFTLD010000320.1:0-6999 GCF_056396265.1 Allobosea sp. 05T422_2
TCGTCGAACATGGCGGCTTCACGGTGGCAGCCGACCGCCTCTGCCTGTCGCAGTCAGCCGTGAGCCAGGCGGTCGCGGGGCTGGAACGGGCGTTGGACACCGCCTTGCTGCTACGCGGCCGCGATGGATTGGTGCTGACGGCAGCCGGCGAAGCGGCCCTTGTCGAGACGCGTGCGGTACTCGCGGCCGTCGAACGGCTCGGCACGTGCAGCGGACTTGCCGGCAAGTTGAGCGGCACCTTGCGGATCGGCGTCGTACAGAGCGCAGCCGTCCGGCTGCTGCCCGCATGGCTGCGGCGCCTGCGCACCGAGCATCCCGGCATCACGGTGAGCTTGTATGAGGGGACGGATCCGGAGGTCACCGCCTGGATCCAGGCCGGCGTGGTCGAGATCGGCATCACCAGCCGTACCCATCCCGAACTGGCAGCCCGCCCGGTCTATTCCGACGACTACCTCGTCGTTGTTCCCGCCGACCACGAGCTTGCATCCCGGGCCTCGCTCCCGCTCGCTGCCCTGGACGGGCAACGCATGCTGCTCTCGGGAGGGGGCTGCGAAACGCTCATCCAGGAACTCCTGACAGCAGCAGCCAGCCATCCCGAGATCGCCTGCCTCGTGCGCGACAACGCGACCTTGCTCAGTATGGTGCGTGAAGGGCTCGGCCTGACGATCATGCCCGAGCTGGYCCTCGACGACAGCCGCGGCGTGGTTGGGATCCCCCTTCGCCMGAATCTCCGTCGCACCTTGCACGCCGTATCGCCGCCGGCGGAGACGCTTCGCCCGGTCGCGACAGCTTTCCTGACCCTGATCGAAAACAGCGCCGCTGTCGGGCTCAAGGCTCCTCGGCAGCGCCCCAAGACAGCAAGCGCGGGGTGAACCGGCCGCGCCAGCCTAAAGCATCGGCCCGAAAAGTGGATTACGGTCTTCGGGAAGGCCGATGCAAATACAGATGACTAGATCATCAGACTGGATACGATATCCGGCCTGATGATCTAAGTCGTCGTGGTCGCGCTCTGTCCCGGTCGCCAGACCAGCAGGCGCTTCTCGACGAAGGTGACAAGCGAATCGATCACGATGACGAAGAGCGCCAGGATCAGCATGCCGGAGAACACGCCGGTGACATCGAAGACGCTCTCGGCCTCGTGGATCTTGTAGCCGAGACCGGCCGACGAGCCGAGATATTCGCCGACAACCGCACCGACCAGCGCAAAGCCGACAGAGGTGTGCAGCGAGGAGAACATCCAGGTCAGGGCCGACGGCCAGTAGACATGGCGGAAGAGCTGGCGCTCGTTCATGCCGAGCATGCGGGCATTGGCGAGTACCGTCGGCGAGACCTCGCGGACGCCCTGGTAGACGTTGAAGAAGACGATGAAGAAGACCAGCGTGAAGCCGAGCGCCACCTTCGACCAGATGCCGAGGCCGAACCAGAGCGCGAAGATCGGCGCCAGCACCACGCGCGGCAGCGCATTGGCCGCCTTGATATAGGGGTCGAACACCGCCGCCATCAGCTGCCGGCGCGCGAAGGTGAAGCCGAAGAAGACGCCCGCCGCCGAGCCGATGACGAAGGCGAGCACGGTCTCGGTCAGCGTGATGCMGAGATGGAAATAGATGTCGCCGCCGGTGAGCTGGGTCCAGGTCCGACCGAGGACCTGCAGCGGCGTCGAGAAGAAGAACTGGATTGTCTTGGTGTCGCCGAGCAGCGGATAGACGGTGAAGACGTGCCAGATCAGCAGGAACACGACCGCGACGAGAATCTGCAGTGCAAGGAGCGTCAGGCGGTTCACGAGGCGTCTCCCTGCACCAGTTCCTTGCCTTCGCCCATGGCGTAAGCCTTCTGCACCTCGATGCGCAGCGACGACCAGATGTCGCGATGGATCTCGTGGAAGGCCTTTTCCAGCCGGATCTCGGCGATGTCGCGCGGGCGCGGCAGGGTGACCCTGTAATCGGCGACGATTCCGGCGGCCGGCCCCGCCGACATCACCACGACGCGGTCGGAGAGCGCGATCGCCTCCTCGAGATCATGGGTGACGAAGATCAACGCCTTTCGATCCTTCGACCAGAGATCCAGCAGCAGGTTGCCCATGATCTGCCGGGTCTGCGCATCGAGCGGTCCGAACGGCTCGTCCATCAGCAAAATCTCGGGATTGCGGATCAGCATCTGCGCGAGGCTGACGCGCTTGCGCTGCCCCCCCGAAAGCATATGCGGATAACGATCGACGAAAGCGCGCAGACCGACACGGCCGAGCCAGTCGCGGGCACGCGCATCGGCCTCCGCAGCCGGCACGCCCATCGGCTCCAGCGCCACGGCGACATTCTGCAGCGCCGTCTTCCACGGCATCAGCGCGTCCTGCTGGAAGAGATAGCCCGCGCGTACATTCAGCCCCGCGAGCGGCTTGCCGAATATCCCGACCTTGCCGGCAGACGGGGTCAGCAGCCCGGCCGCAGCATTGAGCAAGGTCGACTTTCCACAGCCGGTCGGCCCCACGACCGAAACGAACTCCCCGGCCGAGACGGTGAGATCGATGCCAGTCACCGCCTTGTAGCGATGCCCGCCTGCAAGCTGGAAGGTGATGTCGATGCCGCTGAGATTGACAGCTGGCGCGGTATCCGCCCCGGGCACGCCAGCAGGGCCCGCATAAGCGTGCAGGCGGTCTTGAAGCTCCATAAAGCGTTCCCCAACGGCCTGCTGCGCCAAGCGCCCTGGCCGAATATCGCGTTCGTTTGACGAAACTCTAGGTGATCGCCTCCGGAAGGCAACCCAACCTTGGTCTTGCCCGGCAGATTCGCCGCAGCGCGCAGCTGTTGCATCCACGGCCCGAGACAGCGATAAGCCAGCGCGTTGGCCTGAAAGATCTCGACCCTCATGCAGCAACTCGAAAGCCTGATGCAGGGACTCGTCGAGTTCATGCGCACCAACCAGCAATGGGCGATCCCGATCGTCTTTCTGGTGGCCTTCGCCGAATGTGTGGCGGTGCTGTCCTGGCTCGTACCCGCCACGGTGTTCTTCACCGCCTTCGGCGCGGCGGCGGGAGCCTCCGGTCTCGACCTGGTTCCGCTGGCTTTCGCGGCCTCGCTCGGCGCGGGTTGCGGCTTCTGGATCTCCTATTGGGCCGGCATCGTGCTCGGCCCGCGCATCGGAGAAACCTGGCCGCTCAAGAAGAACCCTGAACTGCTCGAGAAGGGACATGCCTTCTTCGAGAAATGGGGCATCTTCAGCATTCTCATTGGCCACTTCTTCGGGCCGCTGCGGGCGGTCATCGCCATCGTCGCCGGCATCGTGAAGATGCCGTTCCTGCCGTTCCAGCTCGCCAACTGGGCCGCGTCTTTCGCATGGGGCTTTGGCCTGCTCTATGGTGCCGGACGGCTGGCCGAGTTCGTCACGCGCTGATCCCGAAAACCGTCCGAACACTGAACGGCGCATTCAGGGCGGGTTCAGGCCAGAAGGCGCGAATTGACGGCGTTGCGTCGCGATATCGCCACTCACCAGTGCGGATCTGACGCGGCACGCCGAACGGCTCCAGGCTGCCGGCGTTGTCGAGGCGGGCGACCCGGCGCCTGTCCGATGCTACCCTCCCGGGGCAGGACTATGGAGTCCAACCATGAGCCTTTCGCGCATCATCTCGCCGATCGTCGCCCTCGCGCTGACCGCCGGCTTCGCCTTCGCACAACAGCCCGCCACGCAGCCGAGCGCCCCCGCACGTGCCCCGGCCCCAGTCACGACGCCCGCAGCGCCCGCCGCTGGCACAGCCGCCAAGCCTGCACAGCCCGCAGCCGCCGCTCAGGTCAAGAAGATCAACATCAACACCGCGACCGCCGCCGAACTCGACAGTCTCAAGGGCATCGGCGAAGCGCGCTCCAAGAAAATCATCGAGGAGCGCTCCAAGGCGAAGTTCAAAGACTTCAATGATCTCGTGAAGCGCAGCGTCCTGCCCTCGAATGTCGAGTCCGACATCAAGGACAAGATCACCTTCTGACCCCGCTATCCCTGCGAGGAGAAAGGCCTCCGGCGCAAAACGCCGGAGGCCTTTTCCGTTTTCGATGGTACCGCGTTCTTCGCCAAATCCTGCCGTCTGACGCAAACGCCCTTCAGTATCCGAAAAGTCCGAACACCGCGGCGAATACKATCACGAGCGACACTGCAAGCAAGGCCCGCGCACAGATAGGGCTGTCAATGACACTGTTCAGATTCATCGTCCTCATGGCCGCCTCCACGTACGACTGCCTCGACGAACGCATCGGACTGGAACCGGTTCCACGCCCGGAAAGGCGAGAGGGCGGACACATTACTGCATCCGCCCTMTCGGAATCAATGATTTGTTAACCCTCTCAGGCGCTTGGCGAGCGGTATTGCAGCGGCTCGCCAAGTCCGTGAGTCGGAGCCTGAGACCGATCAGTTCTTGGTCTTGTCGACCAGCGCCTTGGCCTTGATCCAGGGCATCATGTCGCGCAGCTTGGCGCCGACTTCCTCGATCGGGTGCGCGGCCATACGGGCACGGGTGGCCTTGAACGAGGTCTGGTTGACCTTGTTCTCGAGCATCCAGTCGCGGGTGAACTTGCCCGACTGGATGTCGGTCAGCACGCGCTTCATCTCGGCCTTGGTCTCGGCGGTGATGATGCGCGGGCCGGTGACATACTCGCCGAACTCGGCGGTGTTCGAGATCGAATAGTTCATGTTGGCAATGCCGCCCTCATAGATGAGGTCGACGATCAGCTTTACTTCATGCAGGCACTCGAAATAGGCCATCTCGGGTGCATAGCCGGCCTCGGTCAGGGTCTCGTAGCCAGCCTTGATCAGCTCGACCAGGCCGCCGCAGAGCACGACCTGCTCGCCGAAGAGGTCGGTCTCGCACTCTTCCTTGAAGGTGGTCTCGATGATGCCGGCGCGACCGCCGCCATTGGCCGAAGCGTAAGACAGGCCGAGATCATGGGCGTTGCCGGTGGCGTCCTGGTGGATCGCGATCAGGGTCGGCACGCCGCCGCCGCGCTGATACTCCGAGCGCACGGTGTGGCCGGGGCCCTTCGGCGCGACCATCAGCACGTCGAGGTCCTTGCGCGGCTCGATCAGGTTGAAATGCACGTTGAGGCCGTGCGCGAAGAGCAGCGCGGCGCCTTCCTTCATGTTGCCATGCAGTTCGTCACGATAGATGTCGCCCTGCAGCTCGTCAGGGGTCAGCATCATCATGATGTCGGCGGTCTTGGCGGCCTCGGCCGGGGTCATGACCTTGAAGCCTGCTTCCTCGGCCTTCTTGCGGGTGGCCGAGCCGGCCTTCAGGGCGATGATCACGTCCTTCACGCCGGAATCGCGCAGGTTGAGCGCGTGGGCATGGCCCTGCGAGCCATAGCCGACGATGCAGACTTTCTTGCCCTTGATCAGATTGATGTCCGCATCGCGGTCGTAATAAACGCGCATAGGTTGCTCCTTGGTCTCGCGTTAGGGTTTTTCTTTGCCCGGAGCGGCTTCAACCGCGCCGTACAGAGTGAGGAATTGATCGGTCGCGCGCGCTGCATCGCGCTCGTTCTCCGCTGGGCTCAGCACGAGCGCATCACCCAGCAGCAGCCTGATCTGCACATCGCGCCCGACAAGGCCGAGGAATGTGCGAAAGGCGGTCTCCGTATCATCGAAAGCCAGGAGCCCCGCCTCACGGCCTGCGGCGAGAACCGGCTTCAGGCGTTCGCCAATGGCGACACGCCCGTTCGCCAGCACGATCCCGCCGAGATTGCCTGCCTTCGATCCCGCCTGGCTGATGGCAATCCGGTTCAGTGCAATCGAGGTGTCGCTGGTGATCACATTAAGCCAGTTCGCGGCAAAACGTATCAGGCTATCGCGCAGCGTCAGGGCATCGAGTTTCTGGCGATCATAATTGCCGGCGCGCACCTTCGAGGCCTGCCACTGCACGGTCGCGGTCAGCAGGCCGTCACGATCGCCGAACCACTTGTAGAGGGTTTCCTTCGAGCAGCTCGCACGCCGGGCGACAGCCGTCATCGTCAGGTGCTCGCCCTTCTCGACCATCAGGCCAAGCACAGCATCCAGCACGGCCTGTTGCCGGGCTGTCAGTCCTTCGCTCGATGTATCTGGAGTGGCGCTCAAGGATCAGTACCGTACGTTACGGTTCGGTCTCTACAGGAAGGTTTTTCTGAGCGCAAGGGCCAGCCTGCGAAGATCCTCGACACGGGCCCGGCCGGGTTTCGCTTCCGCCCGGAATGCGTCAATCTGCGCCGCCATCCGTCCCACCGGTTGGGGCAATTGCGCTTCATGGACAACGCGTTATCCGATCTGGAGATACAAGTATGAGCTTGCCTACGGCCGCCGAGACCGTCGCCTTCTGGCGGCAAGCCGGACCGGATAAGTGGTTCGACAAGGACGACGCCTTCGACCGGGAAATCCGCGATCGCTTTCTCGAGGCCCAGCGCGCCGCCGCGGCGGCCGAGCTCGGCTCTTGGGAAGAGACCCCCGAAGGCGCCTATGGGCTGCTCATCTTGCTGGACCAGTTTCCACGCAACCTGTATCGCGGCTCGCCCGAGGCCTTCGCCAGCGACGATCTCGCTGTCGAGGTCGCCGAGCGCGCCATCGCCCGCGGCTTCGACCAGCACTTCACCAATCCGGAGCGGCGCTTCTTCTACATGCCCTTCATGCATTCCGAAGAGCTGGACCATCAGGAACGCTGCATCGATCTGAGCCGCGCCTCGGGCGATGAGGACAGCACCAAATACGCGATCATCCACCGCGACATCATTCGCGACTTCGGCCGCTTCCCGCATCGCAACGCCATTCTCGGCCGGGACACGACACCCGAAGAGCGCGCATTTCTCGACGCGGGCGGCTTCAGCGGCTGAGGCTGCCGCGGGAGGCTAGCTGTTCAGTCCCGGCATTTGATGGATTGGATCGAGCCTGAATCGTTCTGGCTCTGATGTCCAGCATTTGCAGATGAACTCGTAGGGTGTGAGCCCCCTAAGGGTCTTCAGCCGGCGGCCGAAATTGTAGGCGGCAACGAAGTCTGTGAGG
>NZ_JBFTLD010000321.1:0-6985 GCF_056396265.1 Allobosea sp. 05T422_2
CCTTTGTCGAACGCCAACTGATCCTCGCCACGCTGCGGGAAACCGGCGGCAACCGCACCCATGCCGCCTCTCTGCTCGGCATCTCCATCCGCACGTTGCGTAACAAAATTACGTTGTACGCAGCGGACGGCTACGATGTGCCGGAACCCGCACATCCAGGGGCACAATGAGCGCGCGATGCCCCTTGCCCCATCGCATGGCATCGCCGCAGCAAACCTCGTCTCCTCCGCAACCATGGCCGGCCTGCTGCGCTGCCTGGTGCAGAAGGGCGTTTTGCAGTCCGCCGACGTAAGGGAGATCTACGAAATCGCGCTTCTCGTTCTTGAACAGCAGCAGGGCGCTGTGCCGGGCGCAGCAGCCACCTTCAAGGCCGCCCGATCCGCAATTGAACGGAACCTGGCCTAACCGGCACCATATGCTGCATCAGATTGCCGGGAACCGGCCAATATATGGGTCAAGTAAATTAAAAGTCCTCGATACGAATATTTTGTGTTGTATCTCGCTTGCATCAATGAATAATCCCCTCGCGCGGCGGCAGAGGCCGATTGCAAGGCCAGAAAGAGATTGCGCCTCGCGCATTGAAAAGACCTCGGCGGGATTGCTCTCGTCGCGGCCAGGCAATAATGGCCGTTCAAATCTACCGATTGCGCCGATCTTCTTAAAATGGACTGGGAAGATCTGCATGCAACCCAACTTATCCTGATCCAGGCGCCATCGATCCTTCCCATGACCTGAAAGAGGCTCTGATCAAGGGCCACACGATCAGGTCAAACCGGATCCATACGTTAGGCGCCCATGCGATCCTCAGCTGGAGACCTCCATGATCCACGCGAAAACCTTGCCGCATCGCGGCAGCAGCATGCGGAGCAGCAGCTTCATCGTCGGCCGGAGCCGTGACGGCAGCTGGACCGTCCGCGAGATCGGTGGCTTTGTCGCGGCCACTTTCCCCAATCGCAGCGAGGCGATCCGCTTTGCCCGGTCCGAGAGCGGCGAGCGACAGGGCGCGGTCGTCCTGGCGCCCTTTACAGGCGTCCATGCCGCAGCGCTTGAAGCTCTTCTTCAAAGCAGCGGGCTTCGCAACCAGTCACAGTCTCATTGAGAGGAGACACGACCATGCATGACCTGCCGAAAAACCTGATGGAGCCGTGGGAGACATTTCTCACGGCGGTCGTGAAGGCAAACAGGCTCGCCCTCGACAATCTGCAAAAGCTGAGTGTTCTGCAGATGGATATGCTCCGGACGTGCATGGATCTAGGTTTTGCGCGCCTGAGGGCCGCTGCAGATATAAAAGACGCGCAGGACTTCCTGGATTTCCAGGCCGGCCAGATCGACGCCACGATAAGCCTGTCCGAGACGCTGGACGACGAGGGCAAGGCGCTGGCTGACCTCGGCGATGACATCATTGCCGAGTGCAGCAGGTTGACCGAAGATGTCGCTGGCGGGCCGCTCCAGCCCCCACGCAAGGCCGCTTGAGCGACGCCCGCGATCTCGCGGCGACGCCTCCCCCCGGAACCTATGGCGCTCGGCCGGCTGCGGCGGAACAAAAAAAGAAGTGGCACCCGACCTGGATAACAATGCCATCCAGGTCGGCGCGAGCCGGTCCAGTAATGCCAGCATGACGTCGCTTCCGGCGACCAGGTGCGGCGTCGGGACACAATGACCGGCACGCCGCTGGCGGAGCGCTGAACAACGCCCCACATCACCCAGACGACGTCTTGCCAGGGGCTATGGGTAAGATCATCGGACCATCGCCCCCCGCTTCCGGACAATCCCCCGAAGACCTAGGCCCGAAGAAGAATGTCCCGCACCTGCGTCGCGGCCCATTTGCCCTTACGAGCCGTCTGGACGCCTCTGGCATTGAGCATGTCCGCTATCGCCCGGAGCGAAGCGCCCGAGGCGCGAGCGTCGCGGATCATCGGCAGGATCGCAGCGGCAAAGCGATCAGCATTGGCCTTGCCCGTGGCCGCGCCCTTGGCCTGGGCCTCGGCCAGGTTCGTCCGGTTGCCGAGCGGCACACCCTTCGCCTTCGCGGCAGCCAGCGCCGACTTCGTGCGGGCGGAGATCATGGCGCGCTCTTTCTCGGCGAGCGCGGCATAGATGTGGAGCATGAACGGGTCGGCATCCGCGCCCAGCTCGGTGACGATGAATGGAATGCGCTGCGCCATGAGGCCGGCGACGAAGGCCACATCACGAGACAGGCGATCAAGCTTGGCGACGACGACCGCGCACTTGTGGCGGCGGGCCTCGGCCAGGGCGGCGCCAAGCTGCGGGCGACGATCGAGAGCATCGGAGCCCTTTCCTGTCTCGACCTCGACATGCTCGCCGACAATCTCGAAGCCTTCGACCTCGGCAAAGCGGGCAATGGCGGCGCGCTGCGCTTCAATGCCCAGGCCGGAGCGTCCCTGCTGTGCCGTGCTAACCCGCCGGGCCGCGCCCAGCAGCGACAGCAGGATCAGCACCCGCTCGGACGGCGCCTGGCCGGCATACAGCCCAGCCAATCCTGCGAAGGGCCCGCGCTCGACCCGCACCCGATCGCCAGGCAAGAAGCGCGGCGGTAGCTCGATCAGGCCGTCGACCTCGCGCCCGCGCAGCTCCCCGATGACGTCATCGGCGACCCGCGCAGGCCCGCTGCCTTTCATGATCAGCGACCTGATGCCCGGCGACCAGCGCGCTCCATGCCATTGCGCCGTGATCCCGACGAAGATGTAGCTCGGAAAAAGCAGTGGCGTCGCCTCGACGACCCGGCGGCGCAAGACACGGCGCTCGACGATGCGCGGCGCATAGACCTCGAAGCCGCTGCGCTTCAGTTCGGCGAGCGCCAGCGCCTCACGGCTGACCCGGGCCACGACCCACATTCAGCGGGTGCCGTAAGCGCGGCCGGCGTGCGGCATGAGGCTGGGCATGGGTTCCCCGAGGCAAGGGATGCCGGGCATGTGACCGCGAAGGCCGCCCCGCCGCAAGGCTGGTCTTCCCAGCAGTGGCAAAACCACGGGCCGATGATGTGCCCCACCTCGCCCCCGTCCATTTTCATGGACGGATCCCACGGCTCGCCGACGTCGAGCTTGTTGGCGCTGACCCAAGGGTCTTGGCTGAACTTTACGGCGCGACGCTCGCGAATGCGCGGCGCATGGATCAGCCGGTTCAGATTAGGTGACTTCGCCCCCGGGTAGTGAGCCCCCCCCAAGGGACGACGGGGACTGTGGCTGCGAACGCCGCCACGCCGCAAGCGGCATCGTCTCGGTAATGGATTGACGGTCAGGGGGGCATTACTACAGTTGTAGGTCGCTACCGTAGAGATAGGATCATTGGCGCAAGTAAGCGGCATCAAGAGCCGCATTGCATCGCGCGGAAACCACGCGCCTTGCCGTTGTAAGGCATGCGAGAATATTGCCCTGACCCGCCACGATTCCTTTACAACGCTGATTGGCATCCGCGCTGCAGCTCTTCAAAACATTAGCCGCGCGTGCCGCACATTTTTTTGCTAACTTGTCTTTTTCTTGGGAAAGGCAACTAAGGAGGTCTGTTTTGACCCACCCAGCCGCGTCTGTTTGTACCGGCACTCCTTTGCCACTGCACCGCTCTTGTAGTTCTTTGCCGCAAGCAAGATCCTCCGCCCGCGCCTTCTGTGCCTCAGCAACGTTGAAGTGGGCATCAGAGATAAACATTGCAGCAGAGAACGCGATAGCTGTGATGACACCACAACGGCGGAAAGCACCTCGCAGCATTCTCATTTTCCTTCTCCCGAATTTGCGAGCGTAGCACGTATCGGCGCACTGCGCATCTCGTCGCCCGCCGTCGAGCCACGCGCCCTTCATAAGATATAGGGCGCGTCCCGCTTGATCCGATCGGACACCGCTGCAACGCGCACTGTGCCCGCTCCAGCCGACCAGCCAGCTTACGATACAACTTGAGGCGGTCACTGCGGGTGAGGATGGGCGTCCATTTCCTAGCATTTCGGCCCTCGGAGCCCTAATCCMAAGCCTCACAAGACGCGCCGGCCAAACTCAAACGGCCGCCACGGGCCTCCTGAGGCTCGACGGGGCCCTCCAGGCCCAACCTTCGCTTTCAGGGGCCAGGGGGGGCATTCCTAAAACAAGGCTTCTCTCCGGGGCCGGGCGCGGCGGCGCTCGAAAAGGCACATAGTCGTTCAAAAATTTCCCAATGAAATCAATGACTTAGCTGGTGATCTGGGTAAGGGAGGCAGCCGGGATCCCTGGGGGGTCAGCCCCTTGGAATTGTTGCATAATTTGACTAGTCGCGCGGTCCTGCCGTGCAGGAATGTCGTCTTGCCCCGCCTCGATCGCACAACCGGGACGCGCTAAGGAAAGCGAGGGTTATCAAGGGGTTACGCGGGGTGAGGGGGAGGTGGCGGGCGGTCGGCCGGGGTTTAGGCGGGGTCGCCACGGGGTCGGGCAGGCGTCGAAGCTCGGCGGATCCCGCCTGTCCGCACCTATCCCCGCCGATTTGATGCGGACGGATCCCGGGGCGGCTTTACTGGAGGGTGTGCGCGGCCTCGACCGTGATCTTCGCGCCCCTGCCGCCGTCCGGGGTGATGAGGGTGTCGCCGAGGGCCGGCGTCAGGATGGCGCCCTGTAGTTCCTACGGGTCGATGATCCGTCTCGGCGCGAGGTCGCCTCGAGATGACGCCCGCGCTCATCTCCTCGACGGGGATGGGGTGTTTTAGGCCCGGGCACCGTCGCCCAGGTGCGGCAAGACCGCGGCCCGCGTGATAGGTCGGCGTGCCGAGGCGGTCGAGGCCTGGCCCGCAGTTGTCCCCGATGCGGGCCTCGGCGCAGGACGCTGCTACCTTGAGCGCGGCCCTGCCGCCCTTAGCCGCCTGGCGAGCCCCTGGGGACAGGAAGTAGGCGGCGGCGACGACCATGTCGCCTGCATTGTCGTGCTGGCGGCCTTGCTGATGTACTCGTGCATCTGCGGATTTGCAGGTTGGCGATCAAATCCTGGACCCTGGCCGGGACGCCACGCGGCGGCTCATAACGCGGCAGATCGAACTGCGGCACCTGGGGGGCATCGTGCAGGCGGGAGTAGCCGAAGAGTCGCTCTGTCGATGTCGGCGGCCTTGCCCATGGGTGCCTTGGCCTGGAGCGCGGCGCGTTCGGCAACCTTCTGCTCGACATCCTGGGCAAGACCCGCGCCGAGGGGTGGCAATTCGCCTCCGAGGCCACCACCAGGTCACAGGGCCTTTGCGCCCTTGGTGGCCCTGGCCGCGCCCTTGACGCCCTGTGATGCGCCTGAAGCGGCGCCCGGCTCAGCGGCGGAACTTGGCCTGCCATTCCTCCTCCGTCAGGCATCGACCCGGCTGCATGGCATCCTCGGTAATCCCAATCGCCGTCCAATACTCATCGCCTGGCGGGCGGTTGCTGACCACATACTGCACACGGTTCATGGCGCGCGTTGTCTCCAGTTTCGCAATGCGCTCCGACAGTCGCGTCATGTTGCTGGGCTTCGTCATGCCCGCCCTTCTTCCAGTGCCTCGAGCCTGCGGTGCAGATCGGTGACCTCGATGGCCCTGGCATGGGCATCCACCAGCCTGCCTAGTTCGGCTGCCTCGCACGGAGTAAGTTCCCCCGCTGCGACTGCCTCCAGGATGGCMTGCGTCGCGCTGGGTAGATCGGCCGCCGTCTCGATCCTGGGGAGGTCAAGGGTGACTGGCCGGTCGCGACGCACAGATGCGAGCCGATCCATGCAGAGCCGCAGAGCAGTCATGTCGCCGGCCAGTCCCAACTMGATCGCCTTGCGTGTGAGCGCCTCGGCCTCGCCCTCCAGCAAAGCTTCAATGGCAAGCGTCACCTTGTGTCGGGTGCCCTTTGCCTTGCCGGCCGGGTTGCCCGACTGGCCCGGCTTGAACTTGCTGCCGCCCTGTTTTCGTTCTGCATTTGCAGGCATCACGGCAAACCTCTAGCGACGATCCATGCGATGAAGCCGACGGCGGCGAGGGTCATCAGGAGAGCGCCCCTGCGGCCTCGGCTCAGGCGCTCCCGTTCCAGGACGCATCCAAGCGTCAATTTCACGATGGCAAATCTGCAATCAATCAAATCATAAAGCGCGCCGGATTATGCAATATTGCCATCGAAAATAACACCCGCGACCAACTTGGCCGAGGGCGCCCGGGCCCTCACAAAAGCCACGGCATCGAGCAGATACAGCGACAGGAAGGACTGGCAGTATCGGGACCATCAGGCCGACGGCTTCTTCSGATCAATKTCATCCAGGATGCCRGCGCAWTTCCTACCGGAGAGGGCAAATGTACAAACACATTCTGATCGCCACCGACGACTCCGAACTTGCTCGCAAGGGTCTTGAACACGGCTTGGCGCTCGCCAAGCCGCTCGGGGCGAAAGTCACCGTTCTGACCGTTTCGGCGCCCCTGCGTCCGGAGATGGCACCTGCAGCCCGTCAGCAGATTGATGAGTTCATCAAGGAACGCATTACCTCCATAGAGCAACGCGCGTCCGAACACGGCGTCACGGTAGATCTGGAACACGAGATCGATGTTTCTCCGGCCGCGGCAATCGTCCGATTGGCCAAGCTCAAGGGCTGCGACCTCATCGTGATGTCCTCTCATGGCCGACGGGGCATACAGAAAGTCGTGCTCGGGAGCCAGACGTCTGAGGTGCTGGCAAGTACAACTATCCCTGCACTGGTGGTCCGGTAGTCGATCCTCCCAGCAGATCTCGCTCGTAAAACGAGCTGTCGCAGACGTTTTGCGATAGCTGGGGCGAGCCCACATGTCCCGACGAGCCGAGGGTGGGGTTAGCGCTTCCGCCCCCGCCCCTTGCCTCGCGCTGCTGCGATGACTGCCGGCTCCTCTGTCAGCGCTTCCCGACGTTCGGCCTTCTCATCCTTTGTCGCATTGGTGTCAGCGAGCACACGGTCCACAGCCTCGGCCGCCTCCGATCGAACATCATCCGCATTGGCCTTCTGCTGCTCAATTGAAACGGCGTCTTCGTTCGAGACGGAATAGCCG
>NZ_JBFTLD010000322.1:0-6973 GCF_056396265.1 Allobosea sp. 05T422_2
GGCCGACACCGCACGCAACGAGACCATCGTGCGCGACGCGTTCCAGCGCTGGGCCGCCGGGGACAATGTCTTCCAGCAGCTGCTGGCCCCCGACATCGTCTGGACGATTCCGGGCTCCGGTTCCGTCGCGGGCACCTATCGCGGCATGACGGATTTCATTGAGCGGGCCTCCGTGCCGCTGGTCAGCCGCCTCGCGACCCCGCTCGTTCCCCAGGTCCGGCACATCTGGGCCGTCGGCGACCGGGTGATCGTCCGCTTCGACGCGACGGCCACGACGACTGGCGGACATCCCTATCGCAACCAGTTCGCCTGGTGTTCCGGATGAAGGACGGCAAGGTCGCCGAGGCCGAGGCGTTCCTCGACCTCGTCGCCTACCAGCAGGTCGTCGACAACAATCAGCCACGCCAGCGCTGAGGCTTCGGATGGAGCCGCCGGGCCGGCAGCGGTTCGGGCCGGGAGCGGTCTGGGATCAGATGCGCCCGCTGCCAGGTTCGGCCGCGCCGGCCTGCTCGCGCAGGAGCGACAGAAAGGCCTGCGCGGCCCGGCCGACATAGCGCTCCTTGTGCTGTAGGGCGTAGAAGCGGCGTCGCGGCACGGTCGCTGCGACCGCAACCAGTGACCCGGCCCGCAGCGCCGCCGCGACCACCAGGCGCGAGACCACGGTCGCCCCGGCACCGGCCTCCACCGCCGCCCTGACGGCTTCGTTCGAGGGCAATTCAAGCGCGATGTCGAGTTCCGCGAGGCTCCGGCCGTCGCGTGCCAGCAGGTCTTCGAACAGCCGGCGCGTGCCCGAGCCCGGCTCGCGCAGGACCCAGGGCGCCTCGGCGAAGGCCGCGCTTGCGAGCGCGGCTGCGCCGGCCCAGCGATGCCCGCGGGCGACGACCAGCACCATCTCGTCTTCGGCCACCGGCGAGATCGCCAGATGCGGGTCGTCGATCTCCCCCTCGACGATGCCGAGATCGGCGAGCCCGTCATGGACGGCCTGAGCGACAGTTTGCGTGTTGCCGATCGTCAGCGGCGTTTCGATGCCGGGATGGCGCGCCCTAAAGGCGTGCAGCAGCGGCGGCAGCCAGTAATTGGCGACGGTCTGGCTCGCGGCGAAGGCGAGCCGGCCGCGCTTCAGCCCGGCGAGATCGGCCAGCACGGCCTCGGCCGAGGCGGCGCGGGAGAGCACGGCGCGCGCCTCGGCCAGGAAGAGCCGGCCGGCATCGGTCAGCGTGATGCGCCGGCCGATGCGATCGAACAGTTTGACCGCATGGCGCGCTTCCAGGGCCGCGACCGCGGCGCTCGTCGCCGACTGGGTCAGGTTCAGCTCGGTCGCGGCTTTTGTGACATGTTCGCGCTCGGCGACCGCGACGAAGATCCTGAGCTGTTCGAGCGTCATCGCGATCCTTCACATCGTGAGCTTCATCCGCATCAGACTGAATGACGCGATGAAAGGAAAGGCCGCAAGGCCGAGCAGGAGAGGGCGCAGGCATTTGGCCCTGAGCTTGGCGATATCGGTCTCGAGCCCCATCGCGGCCAGCGCCATCGAGAGGAGGAAGGTGGTGGAAAGAACGATCAGCGACTTGGCTGGGCTTCGCACGCTGACGACGCGAGGCCGACCATGGCGACGTAATGATCGACGGAGACGATTGATCCCCGGCGCGAGGGCTTGCCGGGAGGCGCAGAGCCGTGCTCGGCGAGGGGCGAACGGAGGATGAAATCGGCTGAATGCAGGCGGCAGCGATCGCGGGTGTTCCAAGGTGAACGTGGTGCGCCGTCAGGGCCGATCTCTGGCGAGTTTCAACGGCGGCCTCTGTCGGATTGGAGACATGCGAGCGACGGGACATGTGTGGCGCCGAGCGGCCCGATGGGCTCGGCACCCATTTGCTGCGGCCGAGTCCGGCGCCATCGCCGCGACAGATGGCGCGAATGTGGGAGAACTGGCGCTCTGGCTGCAACCTGGTGCGATGCTCGCCTCCTTCCGGATTGGAGCCCGCACCTGGCGTATGCATTCACAGGCGGCGGCGAGCCGACGGGCTCAGTTCTTCTGGCAGTGGAAGCCTTCAGCGAAGGTAAGTTCCACCAATGCGCGCCGTCGCTGTTCTCGGGGCCGGGCGGCGCCTGGACCGGGGACTGACCGTTGCTATGCCGGCAGGACGACGACCTTCGTCTTGACCGGCGTACGCGAGTACAGGTGCATCATGTCCTGGCTGAGCAGGCCGACACAGCCGCTTGTGATGCCGTTCCCGATCGATTCGGGGTCGCTGGAGGCGTAGATCGTGTAGAGCGTGTAGGCGCCGTTCTGATAGAGATAGAGCGTGCGGGCGCCGAGCGGGTTTTCGAGGCCGCCGGGCATGCCGCGGGCGTATTTGGCCGCCTCGGGCTGGCGCTTGATCATCTCCTTGGGCGGTGTCCAGGTCGCCCATTCCGCCTTGCGCCCGATATAGGCGTCCCCGCTCCACCGGAACCCGTCGCGGCCGACATTGGCGCCATAGCGGGTGGCCGATCCGTCGTCCTCGACGCGGTAAACGTAGTAATTGCCGGGGTCGACGATAATCGTACCGGGCGCTTCCTTGGTCTCGTAGCGAACGGTCCGGCGATAATATTTCGGATCGACCTTGCTGACATCGACAGCCGGGATCGGGAATTTCTCTTCGGGCACCGGCCCGTAGATCTTGGCCGCCTCGGCGAGGCTCATGCCGTCGGTCGTGCAGCCGGCGAGTCCGAGCGCGYCGACGCCGGCGGCAGAACCGACCAGAAACGACCGGCGGTTGATAAGTCCCGTGCGACGCCCGATCAGAGCGATCTCGTCCATCTTGCCGGCATCGGCATTGCCACCGTCCATGATCATGATTTTGGACTTCCCATGTCTTGCTGCCCGACGAGAGAATACTCGGGCATACACCCGCTGAGCGTCTTCCTGAGCTAAGATTGCCGGGACATGGCCCGGCTGGCAAGCTCTGGCCTTTGTTGCACGGGGCTTGCCATGCACCAAGCCCGCTACCGTCCACGCTGTCTCGCAGCGTTACGTCGCGGTGGCTTCGACAAAAACGTGCAGGTCACGGCACCGCTCGGGTCAGCGGCGCCTCGGCTCATTCGCCCGGCATTTTGCGCATTCGGGCCGGGCGAGGGGCGCGCGGCTCTGGCGCGGGCCGGGGCCTTGCGGAGCCATGAAGCCGGTCGCGCCGGGACGGCCTGGCCTGGCTGTCCCGGCGCGATGCCGGTCAGGCGACGAGGAAGCCGGCGTCGACCGGATCGTCGCGGTTGATCGTCCAGCGTGCGGTGCCGAGCAACCCGGCGGTGCCCTTCACGGTCGGGCGCACGGCGCGCGTGCCGTTCAGGTTCGCCTCGCCGATCAGGCAGCCTTCGAAGGTTCCCGACCCGAGCAGCCCTTCCGAGCGGATCGGCTGGTGCAACGCGAGCAGGCCGCGCGCCTCATACATCGCCATCATCGCGCTCGTGCCGGTGCCGCCCGGCGAGCGGTCGAGCTGGCCGGCGGAGAAGACGTGGACGTTCTTGTAGAAAGCGCCCTCGATCGTCGGCTCGTGCCAGAAGGTCACGAAGTTGAAATTGTTGATGTGGCTCGACGCCGGGTGCTGGATGGCAACCTTCTGGCGCAGCTGCTCGCGGGCGATAATGCCGAGCCGGGAGAGCTCCGAGCCGTTCTCCGGCGAGATCCGCAGCGAGGTGCCGCGCAGGTCGATGATGCCGAAATAATTGCCGCCCCAGACGATGTCGGCCTTGAGCTGGCCGATGCCCGGCAGGTCGAAGGGCACGTCCTGCGCCGCGACATAGGCCGGCACGTTCTCAAATCGGGTCCACAGCACGTCCGGCCCGTCATTGGCGACCTCGGCCGTCACCAGGCCGGCGGTGGTCTCGAAGCGGATCGTCGTGACGCCATTGGCGCCGCGCCGGACGAGCCCGAGCGCGACCATCKCCATGCCGACCGCGATCGTGCCGTGGCCGCACATATGGGAGTACTGCGTGCCGTCGATATAGATCAGGCCGGCATCGTAGTCCGGGCTCGACGGCGGCGTCAGGAACACGCCGAACATGTCCTTGTGCCCGCGCGGCTCGCGCATCAGCGCGCAGCGCAGCCAGTCGTAGTTCTCCTCGAGGAAGCGGCGCTTCTCCAGGATGTTCGAGCCGGCGGGATAGGGAATCCCGCTATGGATGATGCAGAGGGGCTCGCCCTCGGTATGGGTGTAGACGACGTCGAAGATATTCTGCTGGCGCATGTGCGGGCTCCTTGGGACTAAACGGGGTGGACGGGATCAGCGGCGCTCGGAGAGCACGTCGAGGCCGATGGTGAGGTCGAGCAGCACGATCACGATCGCGGCGACGATGATCGTCAGGCCGGAGACCGCCGCGATCATCGGGTCGATCGTGTACTGGACGTAGTTGAACAGCTTGACCGGGATCGTGGTCAGCTCGGCCGTGGTGTTGAAGATGCTGAGCTCGACATTGATGAAGGAGGCGATGAAAGCGAAGATCGCGCCGCTGACGAGCCCGCTGCGGATCTGCGGCAGCGTCACCAGGAAGAAGGTCGTCAGCGGCCTAGCCCCGAGATCGGCCGACGCCTCCTCCAGGCTGCGCTGCTCGTCGCTGAGCTGCGGCAGCACGGCGCGCAGGACGAAGGGCATGATGATCACGACATGCCCGACGAGCAGGGCCGTGAAGCTGCGCACCAGGCCGATCGCGCTGCCATATTGCAGCAGCGCCGCGCCGAGCACGACATGCGGCAGGATCAGCGGCGACATCAGGATTTCCGACAGCAGGCGGCGGCCGGGAAAGCGATAGCGAGCGATCGCGATCGCGGCGGGCACCGCCAGCACGACCGCGACGATGGTCGCGGCGATCGCGAGCAGCGTGCTGGTCATGAAGGCCGAGACGTAGGACGGGTCGCCCAGCATCTTGCCGTACCAGGCGAGGGTGAGCCCCTGCGGCGGGAAGGCGAGGAAGCTGGTCGTGGTCAGCGAGGCGCCGACCAGCACGACGAGCGGCAGGGCGAGATAGGCGAGTGCCGCAAGGGAGATGATCCTGACGAGGTGCGTGACCATTTCAGGCTCTCCTCGGCTCGCTGAGGCGCCCGGCGAGCGTGACGAGCACCAGCGTCAGCACCAGCATGGTGATGCTGAGCGCGCCGCCATAGTTGAAGTCGAAGACCGAGCTGTATTGCTGGAAGATCAGCATGGAGAAGACGGTGATCCGCCCGCCGCTGAGCAGCGCCGGCGTGACATAAGCGCTGACCGCCAGCATGAAGACCATGACCGCGCCGGCCATCAGCCCGGGCAGGCTGAGCGGGAAGGTGATCTTCCAGAAGGTGCCGGCCGGCGTCGCGCCGAGATCGGCGGAGGCGTGTTCGAGCGCCGGATCGACCTTGGCGAGCGCGTTGCCGACCGCCAGCACGATGAAGGGCAGCAGGATGTAGACGAGGCCGATCAGGATGCCGAGCTCGGTGCCGAGGAAGCGCATCGGCCGCTCGATCAGGCCCAGCCCGATCAGGCCGTCATTGACGAGGCCGTTGCGGCCGAGCAGCACCATCCAGCCGAAGGAGCGTACGATGTTGCTGGTGAACAGCGGCACGATGAGCAGGATGACGCAGAACCGGCGCCAGGGCCGCCAGCGCACCACGCGCACGAGGTACCAGGCGAGCGGATAGCCGATCACGACTGAGACGAGCGTGGTCAGCGCGCCGATCCGGAAGGTCACCCACAGCACGTCCCAGTGATAGCTGTCGGCGAGGATGCGCAGGTAATGCGCGAAGGTCAGGTGACCATCCGGCGTGGTCAGGCTCGCGATCAGGACGACCGCCATCGGCGCCAGGAAGAAGGCGACGAAGAACGCCGCCGGCAGGGCGCAAAGCAGCACGACCGTGCGCAGCCTCCCGCTCATCACGCGTCCACCGGCACGAGGCTGAGATCGCCGGGGCGGATCGTGGCGAAGACCGGCTGGCCCGGCGCGAGGCCCGCCAGCGCCGACGGCGCGAGCCTGGCCGTCAGGACGGTGCCGCCGACCAAGACCGTGACGAGGGCATGGCTGCCGACATGGGTGATCTCGGAGAGCACGGCCGGCAGGGAGAGGCGATCGGCGACGGGCTCCGGCGCAATGAGGATATCCTCGGGCCGCAGCACGCCGGTTAGCGCGCCTTGCGGAGCGTCGCAGGCGGGACGGATGATCGCGCCGTCCAGAAGGGACAGGCTGCCGTCGCCGCGCCGCTCGACCTGGAGCAGGTTGGCATCGCCGATGAAGTCGGCGGCGAAGCGGCTCGCCGGCCGGGCATAGATGTCCTGGCCGCGGCCGATCTGCTCGATGCGGCCGCGGTTCATCAGCACGATCCGGTCGGCCATGCTCATCGCCTCGTCCTGGTCATGCGTCACGAACAGGAAGGCGATGCCGAGCCGGTGCTGGATCTGCTTGAGCTCGCCCTGGACCTTCTTGCGCAGCTTCAGGTCGAGCGCGCTCAGCGGCTCGTCGAGCAGCAGCAGCTGAGGCCGGTTGACGATGGCGCGCGCCAGCGCCACGCGCTGCTGCTGGCCGCCGGAGAGCTGGGCCGGCAGGCGCTCGCCGAAGCCGGCGAGGCCGACGAGCTCCAGCGCCTCGGTGCTGCGCTGGGTTGCCTCGCCCTTCGACGTGCCCTGCCGGCGCGGCCCATAGGCGACATTTTCCAGGACGCTCATATGCGGGAAGAGCGCGTAGTTCTGGAACACCGTGTTGAGCGGGCGGCGATAGGGCGGCAGCCGTGTCACATCCTCGCCGGCGAGCCTGACCGTGCCGGCCTCCGGCGTCAGGAAGCCGGCGATGCAGCGCAGCAGCGTGGTCTTGCCGCAACCCGACGGGCCGAGCAGCGCGATGAACTCGCCCTGCTCGACAGAGAGGTCGATCTCCGTCAGGGCCGCGTGCCCGCCGAAATGCTTGGACAGGCCGTCGATGGCAAGGATGGGGGTGCTCATGCTGCGGCTCGTGGTGCTCGTGCCCGGTCGTGGGC
>NZ_JBFTLD010000323.1:0-6944 GCF_056396265.1 Allobosea sp. 05T422_2
ATCCGCCGCCGACCACGATACGCTCGACGGTGCTCCAGGGCTTCAGCCTGGCGAAGCGGCGAATGACGAAGGCCAGCGACTGGGCGTAGCGTTCGATGGCGCTGAGGATGAGAGCCGCCTCGCGCGGCTCGCCTTCCCCCAGCAGCGCATCGAGCTCCTTCTTGCCGATCTTGTCGGAGTCGACCGTGATGGGGTCTTCGCCGGTCCGGCGCAGGTGCTCGCGAAGGGCGTCGAGATGCTCKAGAAATGCGCCACGTTTAGCCTTGTCGCCAACGAAGCCGTCCTCGTCGCGAACCTCCAGATTATAGCTGGTGACGACAACCGAAGGCAGGTCATCCACTCCGTGAGGACCGCCCGCGCGTGCTTTCGTCGTCATTTCGGCTGCCATGTTCCGCTATCCCCCGTGTGGACTCCCGAAGGGAACGGCCTCGGTGCTCCCAGGGTTCCGTAAGCTGGCGGCATATCGCCTCCTGGGATGAACAGCGCATGGCGCCCCTGCGCGGCGCGCGCGGGGAAGACCGCCCCCTGCGATTGACCTCGCGGGGCCTCTTCCCTTCCATGGCGGCCAAGGCGCGACGGTCGATGCGCCATGGCTGGTTTCCGGGGATATGCGATGCTTGAGTTTCTTCTGCGCGCGGTGCTGATCGGTGTCGGCGCGACAATCCTGTTCGATCTCTGGGCCCAGTTCCTGAACCGCGCCTTCGGCCTGCCGACTCCGAACTGGGCTATGACCGGGCGCTGGTTCGGCCATCTGGCGCAAGGTCGACTGGCGCATGAGGATATTGGACGCTCCGAGCCGGTGGCGAACGAACGCGCCCTCGGCTGGATCGCGCATTACCTGATCGGCATCCTGTTCGCGGCGGTCCTGCTGGCGATCTGGGGGCTCGACTGGGCCCGCAATCCGAGCCTCGCGCCTGCTCTGATCGTCGGTCTCGTCACGGTCGGCTGCGGCTGGTTCATCCTGCAGCCGGGAATGGGCGCCGGCATCGCGGCGTCGAAGAAGCCGAATGCCGGCCAGATCCGCGCCATGAACATCGCGGGCCATATCGTCTTTGGCGTGGGGCTCTATTGCTCGGCGCTCCTGCTGCGCTGAGCATGCCGGCGGCAGCTCCCCGGTTCAGGACCTTCCCCGGTTCAGGACCTGGCGAGAAGGGCCGTAAGCGCGGGCGACAGGCCGACGCTCCCGACCGGCGCCGGGAAGGCGAGATCGCCGCTTGCCGGTTTCGCCGTACCGCCATTGAGAGCGGCCAGGACCGCTTTCATGCCGGTCTGGACCGAGCAGATCACCGGAATATCGAGAAGTGGCTGGACGCGTGCGGCGAGGCCGGCAAGTCCGGCGCCGCCGAGAATGACGGCTCCGGCGCCGTCGCGTTCCGCCGTCTTGCGGCAGGCTGCGGCGAGCAGTGCAATCGAGCCATCGGGATCACGGGCGATATCGGCCCCCGTCGGAGTGACTGTTTCAACCGAGGCAAGCCGGCCGTCGAGGCCGATCATGGCGACGAATTCATGCAGGATCGGTCCCCAGCGCTCGCCGCCGGTGACGATCGAGAACTGCCGCGCCATCGCCGCGGCGGCCAGGCAACTCGCCTCCGCCATGCCGATGACCGGAACGGGAGAGACCTCCTTCAGGGCGTGAAGCCCTGGGTCGCCAAAGCAGGCGAGATAGACCGCGTCGCAGCCGGCGCCATGCTCGGCATAGGCCTCGAGGGCGGCATGGGCCGCAATCACCCCCGCGCTGCGGCTCGAAATATACTGCGCGCCGAAGCGGCCTGTCACCGGATGCAGGGCGACATTGGACGGAGCATGCGGCGCCACGACCTGCATGACGAGATCCGTCATCGCCTGGGTCGTGTTGGGATTGATCAGCAGGATACGCAAGAGAGCCTCGGGCAGGGTGCAGGCTTCAGGCTTAGCGAGCTCGAGGCCCCAGGCCAAGCGACCAGCGCGGACAAGGTCCAAGTCATGAATGTATACGGGGCGCTTCGCAGAGGCGCGGTGTGGGCGCTGCGATGGCCCCGATGCCTCTGGCGGGCGACCGCCACGGCCGAGAGCGCCGTTCGATGAGCCTGAGGGCGGAGGCGATGCTTGGACAAGGTGCTCAAAGTGGCGCGTTGCGATCTAAGCGCGAATAGCGCTGACCAATGGGCGATGAGAGGCGTTTGTGGGTTGATAGTGGGAGAGCGCTCCCTACCGTAAGGATCAAGGTCGGCCTCCGGTCTGTGGCGCTCAGGCGCGCGCAGACCGAAGGCGAGTGCGGGGCCTTTCCTTGCGCGGCACAAAACGGCTACATTCCGCGCTCATAATGCCGCAACTTTGCCACATGTCTGACAAGGGGCCAGCATGGTGAACTTAGTCTGTCGCGTGAGCCTTGCCGGCTTGCTGGCTGCTGGCTGCTCGCCACAAGCGATGCCAACGGTCGAAGCGATCACAAAGCCGACGGTCGAGACTTTTGCTCGGCTGGGGAGTTGGCGACCCTGGCAGTCTGCTCAAGCGGAGAAGCCGCAGACTGCGCCTCTCGTTCTCTCTGACCCCGCGCCGGAGGCGAACAAGCCAGATTCGATCGTGCGTGAGCCGGTAACGGTGACCAGGCCAGCGCCCAAGCTGACAGCGGTCGCTGTACGGGCCCCGAAGCCGGTCGCTCGGCCCGTTCAACCTATTGTGCCCGCTTCGATGCCCGAGGAACCCAGTAAGACCCCGCCGGCCCTCGTCTCTTGCCGCACGCATAACGAACCCGGCCAGCGCGTACACATGGAGTGTAGTCCTGTCGATTGATAGAAGGCGGTGAACAGGTAACTGGAGCGCGAGCAAATCGCGGGCTATCAAGGTCCACGAGGCATTGATTGCATTGCTGTGCGGGCACAAACCTGAAGAAGGAGTGTCCGGTATCTCGGGTTCGGTAGGACCAATACCGGGGCATAACTATGTTTGTTCTGTTCAACCCGGTTGCCGGAAGGGCTCGTGGGTTCTCGGCTTGCGATCTCGCAAAACTCTTTCCCAACTCGACTGTCGTCGAGACCAGGATGGCAGGAGACGCGGAAAGGCTGGCGCGGCAAGCTGCCCACGATGGGCATGACTGCATCGTGGCAGTCGGCGGCGATGGCACGATATCGGAGGCCGCGTCGGGCATGATCGGATCGCGTGCCGAACTCGGTGTGTTGCCACTCGGCACTGCGAATTTGTTCGCGCAGGAACTCGGGATCCCGCTTGATATCGTGGAAGCCGCTCGCCTTATCAATGAGGGATATTCAGTGCCGGTCTATCCGGGACTGTACTCTGCTGTGGGGCGTCGAGAACGAGTATTCGTCCAAACTCTAGGAGTTGGATTCGATGGTGCGGTTGYTCGCCGCCTGAACAAAGATGCGAAGAAGATAATTGGTAAACTCGCATACGTCATCGCGGCTATACAGTGCCTGCTGGTGCATCGAGACCAAAAATTCTCCGTGCGCATCGATGGAGGCCCCGATGAACTTGTTTCGGGACTGCTGGTGATGAAGGGCCGGTTCTACGCAGGGTCCTTCATTATAAGCGAAAATGCCACGCCAAAGGCATCAGGTTTCATTGTCGCGCTTCAACGTGAAGGAAGCCGTTTCGCGCAGTTGAAGTCCGCATTCTGTATCGCCACAAATAGGTTTTCGTCGCTTTCGTTCATTGAAATGAGACGCGCCGACCATGTCTCCATTCGTGGTACATCGGATGTACAAATCGATGGCGATCTGGCGCCGCCGCCCCCGGCGGACATTCGTGCCGCAGGCTCATGTGTCCATGTTCGCGTGGCCCGATCGACAGCAGCGAACAGCATCCGTGTGTCGCGATCAGCTTCTGTGCGTTGATCTTGCGCGGTTTCAGGCCAGGGGCCTCGTTCCTGCCCAGCGATGTCACAGTCCGTGGGGACAACCGATCTGCACAGAGGACCATAGCTCGCGCTTTCAACACGATCGAGGCCCGCCTAGTGCCTTCGCAGTGGCGGGCCAATAATGAAACGCGTCGGGGCTGCCTTGGTTATGGGGGAGTGGGCGAGCGGTGCTCGCGATCAACAAGTCGCCTGAGCTTCCTGGCGCCCTGGCGATAAGAGACCGCCGCGTTGGAGCAGTCAGGGGGGCGTTGGGATTGGTCGACGCCGTATCTGGATTAACGCGCGGAAGCCCGCGAGCATCGGCGTTTCGATGAAGCGAAAAACGACATAGGCCAGCAATACGCTCATGCCGACAGACGCGAGCATGACCGGAATGCTCTGCGCCTGATCGAGCCAGGGCAGCTTGGTGGCTACGATCCGCATTGGCTCGATCACCATCAGGTGGGTCAGGTAGAGCGAATAGGACATGCCGCCGAGCGCAAGCAGGGCCCGATTCCGACAGGCGAGGCCGGATGCTTCGGCCAAGAGTGCGGTCAAGAGAACTGCTGTGACGATGATGAGCGCCACAGCCGCTGGCGGCTCGTGCCACGCCACGCAGATCGTGACGACGCCGCCGGCAACGATCGCGGACACGACCTTCATTGTCCTGCGCAACGGAGGCATCCAGAGCCGCGCGGCAAGCCAAACATAGTAGAGAGCAATGCCGATCACGAAGAAGCCGGTCACCCTCCCCCCATAGGTCKAGCAGACCCGCCCGCATGGGGCAAAATGCTGAACCGCCTGCAAGAGCAGTAGCACAACCGCAGCGATCAGTGGCGCCCACCTCTTGCTTATCGCGAGCGCGACACCAAACAGCACGTAGAAAAACATTTCATAGTTGAGGGTCCAACCGACGCGCAGCACCGGCGGCTTGTCGGCCGGAACGAACAGAAGGCTCTCGAGCAAGTGCGGCCACGTATAGGGTGTAAAAATGAAGAAAACCGCAGTTGCGATCCAGTAGAGAGGCACCACACGGACAAGGCGTTTGAGCAGGAACCCGGTGCTATCCTGGCGTGTCACATGGGTGATGATGAAACCGCTGATCGCGAAGAAGATGGACACGCCATAGAATTCAGTTGAGATGCCGCGGACGATCTGAAAATCGCTGTGGTAGAAACTCACTCCAAGCGCCGCCAAGCCTCTGAGCAATTGCAGATTGTAGATCATCCCGGCGCAGCCCCCGATGCGCCGAATGACGCGTTGAAATTGTTCCGCGTCGCAGTTTCGACCGCCTCTGCAGACACCCTCTTCCTTCATGATGCATGACAACGCGGATCGCAATATCGCGGCCGATCGGGGCACTTGTCAGTGCAGGCCAACGCGACGCTCGGGCTTCGCCGACTCTGGATGCCGCGCGCAGGCGATCGCTGACAGAAGAGCCTCCGTGGCGATGCAGTGCTGATGGGAGGTCGTCCGCAAGAAGCGCGCGACATGGCCAGGGCGCGCCACAAGGCGGGAATACCGGGCTTGAAAGCCTTCCGAAAACGCCAGTGAGCAGGCGTATCGAGAATGAATGGTGCCCCTGGCCGGGATCGAAATATAAGCCTAATGCATTGTTATCAAACTGATATTCAATCAATTATCTTCATAAAGGCCATCAAATAAGCCAACAATCCTATTCGGCARGCACTCACGCATTCCGGMGCATTGGGGCGCATCACTTATCAACAGATACGTCKGCATGCCGCGCTACTGAAGCGGTTGCTGAAGGCCGCGACACGTCTGAGAACAGAGATGTGGATCTGCCGGAAAAACGGCCGCTCAGCGAAGATGGTAATAATGCGCAACGAGGCTGCCTTACACGTTTGCGCGGATCTCAATTCGTAGAACTTTGCTCGACCTGACCCAGGAGGCGCTGCGCGGCGAGGTCCGCAAGCCGAGGCTCAAACTCCGTGATAGGCTCGCCCAGGCGAAGCAAAGCTCGGAGCCTACCAGGCCGCAACAACTGCGGCAGCTACATCCAGTCACAGCACGCCTCGGCAGCCCTTAACCGCCCTCATTGCGTCTGACGATAATGACTTCGGCGCCGGCGTCGAGGCAGCGCCGCGCCCATCATTCGTCCGGTTCTAGTGAAATTAATTGCACAACAGGGTGGGAAAAAACCCCGTAGAGACCATCTCGAAATTGGCTCTACGGGGTCTCAGGCACCCGACACCTCTGGGGGAGTAGTCGGGGGGTTCGGAGATGGAGAAGTCTCAGGCTCTCCGCAACTGCGGCTCCTGGCCGTCGAGGCGGGTCATGGCGGAGGTTTTGCCACTCCTTATGCTGAGCCCGGTGAGCAGCCCGGTCAACCACGCACACGTTCATGCCTCGCTCCGTCGGAAGAAGCGCACGGCTGCATCGAGCTTCGGGCCACTGTTGGCGACAATGATGCGGCCAAGGCTTTCCGTCGCGGAGATGCCGTCGGCCATCATATGCGCAACAATCGCTTCCCGCACCTCATCGAGTGCCTTCACAAGCCTGGCGGCGCGGTCCTCGATGGCGTCATGAGCATTGCGCATCGCATCGAGGCGACCTCGGCCTGGGCACCACGCTGCACGCTGCATGAGCCCGGTGCGGCCCTTGGCGGCAGCCTTCAGCCGCGCAGCCTGGTCCTCCATGTCGATTTGGTCCTCGGCCCCCTCGCCGTGGCCTTGCCCGTTTGCAGACATTCCGAAGGTCGCAGGAGGGTGGATTGTGYCTTGGTGGACTTGGACGTGGCCTGTACTGGGCTGGGTGATCCTCCTGTTGGCATTTTCCGTCGGCGGCGGGGGCGCCACCGCGGCTGCGGGAATAGCCCTGCTAGGCACGGTGTTCGCGGCCGTTCACCACGCGGAGGTGGTCGCGCACCGCGTMGGCGAGCCGTTTGGAACGCTCGTTCTCGCCGTGGCGGTCGCGGTGATTGAGACGGCACTGATCATCTCGATCACGATTTCAGCTCCAGCCGAAAACACCGGATTGGCACGCGACGCGGTATTCGCCGCTGTCATGATTGTGTGCAATGGCATCGTGGGCGCCTGTCTACTCTTGGGCGGCGCCCGCTACCACGAACAGGGATTTCAACTCCAGGGGG
>NZ_JBFTLD010000324.1:0-6939 GCF_056396265.1 Allobosea sp. 05T422_2
CGATCTCATCTAGGGTATAGCCGTCCTGGTCGACCGCCCGCCAGAGCCAATGCTTCTTTCCGGCGATGGTGACGACGATCTCGTCGAGATGCCAAAGGTCGCGGCGGCTCGGCCTCTTGCGCTTCAGGCGGTGGGCGTAATCCCGCCCGWACTTCAAGGCCCAGCGCCGCACCGTCTCGTAGGAGACGGCGATGCCGCGCTCCAGAAGCATCTCCTCCACCAGGCGAAGGCTCAGGGGAAACCGGAAATACAGCCACACCGCATGGGCGATGATCGCCGGAGGGAACCGATGGCGCTTGTAGCTGATGGCGGGCAGGGTCATGCACGCCCACCTACACCGCTTGCCGCCATGCCGGAGTTAACGTGACAACGCCCGGCGGATCAAACGGCGAATCCGATCGATGCTTGGCTTCACATCATTCAAAAGCGCCGCGGCAACCCTGGCCGGTATCGAGATGGTTCACATGATGCGCAAAGGACAGGCCAGATACGCCTACAATCCAAATCCAACCATCGCAGCGCAGTTTGAGATTATCGCAGCGGCGTGAAAGGGCACGAACGACCAAATTCTATGGCGCCGCGGGAATTTGCAACAGAACCCAGATGGGTGGTGCCAGTCGGGCCTTAAGGTCCTCGTCGGCACTTGTTCGTCGTTGCAAAACGGAAGTTGCAGGCGATAGACGATCCTGCTGATGTTTCTGTTGTATTATGCGCGGGAAGAGCGCCGAATGCATAAATGCAGAAATACAAAGAAGTCCTCGATAGGTTGGATTTAATCCAGCGTGAGGTCGCGGACCTTCAAACTACCACCCTCATGCTGCTTGCGTGGCAGCGACGTTTGGGACGATCCGGGCCTCCCAGCGAAGGGATATCAGGCCATGAGTCCGGCCCTCATCGCGCCTTTCGACATCGGGGATGACGATCCCGGTCTGACCAGGCTCCGCAATCCGTTTGTACATCGTCGGCGCCGTCGCGTGCGCTGGCGGGTGTCGCGGCGCGCAGCGCAGGCGCGGAAGACGCGCGGTAGGGGCGGTGGGCCGCTTTGCCCGGCCTGCCTTGTGGTGGTTATCTCCGCGTGTCGACGCTGCGTCAGGGACGCTCTGGTCTGGGTCTCGAGGCGCAGCGCACGGCAGTGACCGAGTTTCTCGATGGAGGGCGCTGGTAGCTCAAGCAGGAACTTGTTGAGGTCGAGAGTGGCAAGCAGCTGCTTTGGGCCTCATTCCGTCAGGCCGTGATCAAAAGATTTCGGCGACGCCGTGCGACCGAGCTGAAGGCTACGAAGCTTCAGGTATCGGGGAAACCGGATGAACATCCACAGGAATTCCCGACTGACGCKGTCACTTGCGATGGCGCACCCGACGTCTCGCCCTAGTTTGATGCGTTCGCATTCGCGCGCAGACTTGAACAAGGACCCCAAAATGCTCCGTTCGATCACAGTCGCCGGCTTTATCGGCCTTGGCCTTTTACTCGCAGGCTGCAACCCTGAGTCTCAGTCGCACCGCACGCTTGGCGGCGCCGCCATTGGCGCTGGCGGTGGTGCGCTCATCGGTGGGATCGCGGGCGGCGGTCGTGGTGCCGCCATCGGTGCCCTTGCAGGTGGCGTGACCGGCGCGGTGGTCGGTCGGGCGACGACCCCAAACAACTGCATCTTCCAGGACACGAGCGGTCGCCGTTTCTCAGGTCCCTGCCCGTAAGGCGCCTGAGCACACCTGCCGGGCCAATTGGCGAGCCCACCGGCAGCATCTGGTTTCATGCACAGCCGCTCCGATGGGGCGGCTGTTGCGCGTGGGTGCTGACAGGGCAACCCAGCCGGGAGCAGACCGTCGCGCACGCGACGGGGACGCAAGCTTGTACGGGGCCGGGAGACGCGCGGGCATCGGGCGCGGGTCAGGCACCGTCTTGACGGCTCCAGTAGGTCAGGCGCGTTGCCGGACGTCCCACGTGGGCGCGCTGCGCCGAAAGGTCAGCGCAGCTGGCGGCGGATGCGGTCCTTCTCGGCGGGGTCGGATTTAACCTTCACGCCAACCGCCTTCTCAAGTTTTTCAGCCCGCAGGTAGTGGAACGAGACGACGAGGATCAGCGCAAGCCAGACGAGCACTGCGAGGGACCAACAGATGACGAGGAACTCCACGGTCTTGCTCCGTGGGGCTCCTCGCGCCTTAACATCGTCCGCCATGCCGGGCTTGTTGCATTCAGCCATGCCCTTGCGCATCGCCGCCATGCGTGGCGCGGCTGGGCGATGCCTGCCCATAGCGCGCGCAGGCGCGGGAGAGACCGCCATGAGGCRACAGAACCTGCTCAACGCCCGTGATCGCCTCGGGGCATCGATCATCGATATCGTCGCCGCCGACGTTGCGAAGCACGGCCCGGAGGTGATCGAGCAGCTGCGGCTCTGGAACGTCGCCCCCTATGCCCGGCTGGTCAGCGACCTGGTGCATTTCAGGAAGCTAGCGACGGAGCAGAAAACGCAGACCCGGCGGAAACCGCGTGCGCTCCGGATGAGAGATGTCCTCAAGGCGATGGACGACCAGCCGATCGACATCAACAACCCGYTTCTTTCACCGAAGCATCGGGAGCGCTGGCTGAAGGGCATCGAAGCGTTGAGCCCTCGCTCGCCCTATGATTTCAGCCCCACTGAACTTGCCGCCTTATGGGGCGCTGATCTTGCTTCGTGGTTCGAGAGACATGCGCGGCGCATCCCGTCAGGGGAGGACGATCATCCTTGAGCTGAACGCGGCAACCGACCGCCCCCTGCTTCTCGCTGAACGCTTTTGCGCTCTGCTCCTTAAGGGCTTGGTGACGTATTCGAGCAGGCTTCAGTCGTGGCAATCAGATCTCGATCTCCACGCCGACCTCCACGACCTGCTTCGCGGGGATGTGGAAATGGGCAGCTGAGCGCTCGGCGTTACGCTGCATGAAGGAGAAGAGCGCCTCGCGCCACACGGCCATTCCCACAATATCCTCGCGCGGAATGATCGTCTCACGGCCAATATAGTACGACATTTGAATGAGATCGACGCCCGGCAGAAGTCCACGGTCGGCGCCGCAGCGTAGGCCGCCGGGAATATGTGGCGTCTCCATGAAACCGAAATGCAGGATCACGCGAGTGACGCCGGGCGCGAGTTTGATCGCCTCCATACGGTTTTCGTCGGGGACGCGCGGGATTTCCTCTAGCTTGCCGGTGACAAGAAGAATGCGCTCGTGCAGGGCATGATTGTGGCGAACGAAATGCGTGAGTGAGAGCGGAAGCCCGCGGGCGGCCGAGGCCAGAAAGGCGGCGGTGCCCGGCAGGCGCACAGGCGGGTTCGTGGCCAGCATGTCGAGAAACTCCCTMTCCGGCTCGCGTTGGCGGCCACGCGCTGCCTCCACCAAAGCGAGGCCGCGCCGCCAGGTCAGCATGATCACCACCAGCACGAGCGCCAGGACCAGCGGATACCAGCCACCTTCATGCAACTTCGGCAGGTTGGCGGAGAAGAAGGCAAGGTCGATCAGCAGGAAGAAGCCGTTGACCGCCACGACAAGGATTGGGTTGTAGCCCCATTTGAGGGCGATCAGCGCTGCGAGTCCGGTGGTGATGGCCATGAGCAACGAGACGGCGATGCCATAGGCGCCGGCCAGCGCATCGGACGAGCGGAACATGAAGACCGAGGTGAGCGTCGCCAGGCAGATCATCCAGTTGACGATCGGAATGTAGACCTGTCCCCTCTGGTCATGGGCCGTGTGCTTGATGTGGACGGCGGGGAAGAGGCCGAGCTGCACAGCCTGTCGAGTGAGCGAGAAGGCGCCTGTAATTACCGCCTGCGAGGCGATGACGGCGGCGGCGGTGGCGAAGAGGATCAATGGGTAGTGCGCCCAGTCCGGGGCGAGTTGGTAGAATGGGTTGGTGAGGGCTGCAGGTTGGGTGAGTAGCAGCCCGCCCTGGCCAAAATAATTGAGCATCAGCGCAGGCAGCACGATGGTGAACCAGGCGAGGCGGATGGGTTTGGGACCGAAATGGCCCATATCCGCATACATCGCCTCGCCACCGGTCACGGCCAGGAACGTGGCGCCCAGCACGGCGAAGCCGACGAGCGGGGCGGTGTGGGTAATGAAGTAGAGCGCATTCAATGGGTTGATCGCTGCGAGGATCCCCGGCGCCATCAGGATGCCCCGGATGCCGAGCAGAGCGAGCGCCAGGAACCAGAGCAGCATGATCGGCCCGAACAGCCGGCCGATGAAGCCGGTGCCCTTGCTCTGGACCAGGAAGACACCCATCAGGATCGCAGCGGTCAGCGGCACGACGGCCGGCGCCAGCATCGGTGCGTCGACCTTGAGGCCCTCAATCGCGCTGAGCACGGAGATGGCCGGCGTGATCGCGCCGTCGCCATAGAGCAAGGCGGCGCCGACGAGTCCGACGACGAGGACATAGGCGCGCCCTGTGCCGGGCCTGGCATGGCGCGCCTTGAGCAGGGCCAGCATCGCCATGATGCCGCCTTCGCCGCGATTGCCGGCGCGCAGGATCAAGATCGAGTACTTGATCGAGATGATCAGGATCAGCGCCCAGAGGATCATCGAGACACAGCCGATGACGGCTTCCGGCTGCAAGGCTCCTCCCGCAGCCGCGGCCCGGGCCGCTTCCTTGAGCGCATAGAGCGGGCTGGTGCCGATGTCGCCATAGACGACGCCCAGAGCGCCGAGGGTCAGGGCGCGGACGGAGCCGTTGTGATGGTGATGAGACGCAGAGCCGTTCTGCGACAGAACCTCACGAGCCATGCGCCGGCCTCCCCATTACATGGAAATAGCGCATGCAGCAGCGCTCCTAGCAAGACATGTTCCCCTTTGCCTGCACTGCCGCAACGACGGGGGTTACCGGCCGCCCGGGCTGGGAGGTCAGGCGTCAGGGATCGTGGGAACCGTCTCGCGCTAGCGCGCTGTCGTCAGGCAAGGCGCGATGACGATGGCGCCGAATTGCGCGCGGTCCGGCTCGGCAGCCTCACCCCGCGGGAGCGCGAGGTCTTCGCCCTTGTGGCGAGAGGCCGGATGAACAAGCAGATCGCCTACGAACTCGGAACCACCATTCGCACCATCAAGGCCCACCGCCACAAGGTGATGGAAAAAATGGCCGCCCGCTCCATTGCCGAGCTTGTCCTGTCCTCAGAGCAGCTTGGGCTCATCTCTTAGAAAAGGCGGGCGACCAGTTCGAGAGCACCAACACCCCCCTGCATTGTGTACGCAGTTTGAAAACGGCCGAGAAACGCGGCGCCTGGCAAAACGGCGCGTTTCCCGGAGGTGGACGACGGCTCTGTGGCAGTCTCGAGAAGAAGAGTTGGAGCGCCATGACAACCGACCTGGCACGGAGTGCAGGCGACCAGCACCCGGTGAAGGGCCTGATGCCGATCCCGCTGGGACTGGCGATGAAATCGGGTCTCAGGGATAGCGCAAGTACAATCGGGCCGCAGCGCGATGACCCCAGCTGAGATTATATGACGTATCGTCATGTAGTGCGCGCGTGCGGTCTCGTCTTATCGTGGCTGTATCGTCCTGATGTCACCGGTTAACCAATCTCAGTCGCCCCGAACGGGCAGGTGCAAATCCCCGTCGACGAGCCGATATACGTGTGCTTACATCACTTAGATTACAGATCTTGGTTTGACTACGTGCTGAATATTACACGATTCGCTACGCCCATCGGCCATCTGAAAGGTTATTGGCATGGCGGCCTCAAAGGGAAACGGATGTTCTCACGAACCTCCAGCATCGCCCCCGGCAAACCAGCGGAATTACAAATGGCTTCGGCCCGAGGGAGACGATGACGATAGTTTTGKGCGAGGGATTATTTGGGGAGCTGCGATATCGTTCCTGCTCTGGGGAGGGATGGCGGGCCTGGTACACTATCTTTCGATGACGGCACCGCATGCGTGATTTATCGCGCATGAGCACTGAGCAAGAGCATCGATGGCCTGAACTGGAGTGACTTCCTCAACCGCGATGGAACGCCCGTCCCCACGCCGCCCCATGCCGGAGGTCTGGGCCCCACGGGCGCCCGTTGGGATTGGCATGCTCTGGGCAGTCGTTTTTTGGACTCATAGAGCGAAGTGATCAAAATATCGCAGTCCGTAACATTCGGCACTTCATTGGGAAGTGGCACGGATTATTCGGGTTCTCTGYMGTKACTYSATATGGAASAGATTGACTKGCSTATCCCTGACCTCGGAGGACACCATGCGAYTAGGWCTTGTATCCACCGCCGTTCTTGCGACGTGYCTKGCAACGTCGGCCTTCTCCGCYGAYCTTCCCAGCCGCCARGCKCCGCCTCCCCCGATCGTCTACGCGCCCCTGTTCACCTGGGCTGGTCTTTATGTCGGTCTCAACGCCGGCGTGGGCTGGGCTGACTCGGGCGAGATCGCCGTCAACGGGCCGACTGCTGGCTCTTCCAGCGTTCTGAGCGGTGTCGGCGGTGGTGATGGCAGGTTCGTCGGTGGCGGCCAGATCGGCTATAACTGGCAGTCCGGCGCGATTGTCTACGGCCTGGAGACCGATATCCAGTATGTCGATACAGGCGGTAGCGTGGCCTGGGGCCAATACACCTGGTGGGCCGGTAGAGGCGGCGGTGACGGTGGCTATTTCGGTACCGTACGCGCCCGCATCGGCTACGCCTTCGATCGGACGCTGGTCTACATCACCGGCGGTCTGGCCTATGGCGGCCTGAACAGCAACCCGCTGACCGGCAACACGACAAGCAATGCCGGCTGGACCATCGGCGGCGGTGTCGAATACGCCTTCACCAATAACTGGACGGTCAAGCTCGAAGGTCTCTACGTCGATACCGGCGAGGGCAGGAGGGCCCAGGTCTTCGAAAACCCCGCGGGCGGCGTGCTGCCGGCCGGAACCTATACCGCGGTCAGCAATGGCGGCGGCGGCGCCGGACTCCTGCGCGTCGGCGTGAACTACAAGTTCTGA
>NZ_JBFTLD010000325.1:0-6930 GCF_056396265.1 Allobosea sp. 05T422_2
GCACCTGCACAGTGGCCGCCGCCAAATGTGCGGATGCAGCAGGAGGAATCGCCGTGCGTGGCACAGGCAGCTGGCAGGTCGTTGCGCAGGCGGAGGCAGGCACCCCGGCAGGCGAGCCGCCTGACGCCGTCTACGAGGCCCGTTCGCTGTCCGACTGCGGCGATGGACCAGGGCCCGACTGGCCCCATCGCACGGCCAAGCGGCTGATTCAGGAGCCGGCCGATGTCGCGATCACGGCTGCGCTGGCCGAGATCGGCGCGCTTGCCGGTGCCGACCGGGCCTGGATGTTCGAATATGACGCCGCGCTGCTCCGCTTCCGGAACACCCATGAATGGAGCAGGCAGGGCGTTCGCTCCTTCGTCGAGGACCTGCAGAACACGCCGGTGACGATGATTGCCTGGCTGCAGCAGTTCCTGGTCTCGGGCAAGGCCGTGATGATCAATCGGGTTGCCGGCTTGCCGCGTCCGGCCCGCCAGCTCCAGGTCGAGATGCTGCGCCAGGGCGACCAGAGCGTGCTTAGCGTCCCGGTCTTCCATGATGGGCAGCTGCGTGCCTGTATCGGTTTCGACGCGACCACCGCAGCCCGGCGCTGGCAGCAGGCGGATATCAGGGCGCTGTTTCAATGCGCGGAGCTTATCGCGCTGGCGCGTTACGGATCGCACCGCAGCGCGCAGGCGCTGGACGGCCCGGCGAAGGCGTTCGCACCGTTGATCCATCTGCGCCGGCAGGGGCAGATCATCGGCGTGGAGCCCCATGCCATTCTCGGCGTCCGCTCGGCGCGCGACTATGCCAAGGTCTGGCTGAAGGACGGCTCGACGGTCCTCGACCTGCGCCCGCTCGCCCTCTGGACCGGGCTGCTGCCTTCGGCCTCCTTCCTGCGCGTGCACCGCACCGCGATCGTCAATCTGCATCATGTCAGCGGGCTCGACCGGCGCGACGGAAATGGCTGGAAGATTGCGCTCGGCCAGCTCGCGGACGCCTGGCCCGTGTCGCGCCCCTACCGGCAGGAATTGCGGCAGCGACTCGGGATTTGAGCGCCGGCCGCTTCGCGTAACGTAACCTCCTGCCGCTTTACCGATTTCTCACGATGAAACCTATCGGCAAGGGCATTCATCGAACCGGCATGTCGGTTGGTCGAATTGAGCTTGCCTCCCGCCCGGCACGCCAACCCGATAGGCGAACCGATCAACCGATTCACGCTTTGCCCATGCCGCTCCGCCGCACCGTCACCGCTCCAACCTCCAGACGCATCCCGGGACGCAAGGCGGCAAGGTTAGCCGTCGTCTCTTTGTTGGCCGTCGTGCTGTCCGCAGGCTGCCAGCGCCAAGCCGCTGCCGAAGATCTGGCCCTGCAGGATGCGGCATCGATGGCCGGCGTCGCGATGTTCCTGAACGCGCGCGCTCCGGGGCTGATCCTCGCCGTCGTCAGGGGCGAGGACAGCGTCATCGCGGGCTATGGCGAAGCCGCGCCGGGCAGCGGCAAGGAGCCCGACCGCCGATCGATCGTCCGCGTCGGTTCGGTTTCAAAGGTCTTCGCGGCCGATGTGCTTGCCGCGATGGCCGCAACCGGGCAGCTCGCCCTCGACGCTCCGCTCAGTCGCTATGCCCCGCCCGGCAAGGCTCCGCTGGATTTCGCCGACCGGCCGATCACGTTGCTCGACCTCGCAACGCATTCGGCTGGACTGCCGCGCGAAATGGCCGATCCAGCGACGCCGGCGGAAGAGAAGAACCCGTTCGCGACCTTCAAGGCATCCTATTACTGGGACTGGATCTCGGGTCATCGCCCGGCCTACCGCCCCGGCACCACCGCGATGTACTCCAATTTCGGCTTCGGCCTGCTCGGCGACGCGCTCGGCAGGGCCGGTGGCAAGCCGTTTGCCGAACTGGTGCGCGAGCGCATCACCGCGCCGCTCGCCATGGCGGACACGGGCTTGCGTCTCTCGGAGGCTCAGAAGCCCCGACTGATGACCGGGCTCGATCCGTTCGGCAAGCCCGATCCGAACTGGGAGGCAAGTGAGGTGATGCAGGCCAGCGCCGGCATCTACACCACCGCCGAGGACATGGTGAAATGGATGCGCTGGCATCTGGCCGATGACGCGGCCGGGCGCCCGGCGCGGACACTCGCGCATGCGCTCTGGCGGCCCCATGACGGACTTGCGCGCCTCGTTGGCGTCGAGGCCACGGATTCCGACGGGATGGGATTGGGCTGGATCGTCAGCCCGGCGCGCGAACGCGTGCCGCTGCTGCTCGGCAAGAGCGGCGGCATCGGCGGCTTCATGAGCTATGTCGTGCTCTCGCCCAACCGCAAGCTCGGCATCTTCGTCGTCGCCAGCCGCGTCGACTTCGCCATGTTCGGAGGGATACGGCAGGCGGTCCGGGATCTCGCTGCCGAACTCGTGCCCGCGGCAGAAGGGCGCTGAGCGTTGCGGACGGCAGGGGCATGACGGCGGCGCGGCCGAGCCTGGCCTTTGAAATCAGCCGGCGTCCTGACCGGACGCCGATTGCAAGCTTGCGCGGATATCACGGCGCGGCATTGTCGCAGAAGCGGGCTGCGCTGCGCTCGTCCACGGCCATCGCCGGAGCCCTGGCCGGGGGCGTCATGCTCGGCGCCATCCTGATCGGCGCATCTCCGGCCGCAGCCCAGTCGCTGGGCGGCGGCGGCGCGGGCGGCCGCCATGGCGTCAGCAAGCCTGTCGCTGGCGGAGCGGGCGCCGGCTCGGGATTGTTCGCGGGCGGGGGAGGCGGCGGCGGCGGCGGCCGGCACGGCGACAAGCGCAGCGGTACTGCCAACGGCGGCCTGGGCGGAGCCGGGGGTAGCGGCGCGCATGCCAAAGGCGGCGGCGATGGCGGCGGTGCCGGTGCCATCGGCTTCGACGGCAGGAGTGGTTCCGGCCCGCTACCGGGCGGCCAAGCGATCACGGGCGGTGCCGGTGAGGCAGGCGCGGTTGGCGGAGACGGCAGCGACGGCCAGCCCTTCGGTGGCATCTGGGGGCATGACAGCGGCAGCGGCGGCGGCGGTGGCGGCGGTGGTACCGGCGCGATCCTGAGTGATCCGAGCGCGAGTTTCGTCACCGCGCCGATTCTCGGTGGCAGCGGTGGCGCGGGCGCGAGAGGCGGCAAGGCCGGCACCGGTGCCGTCGGCCTGGTTGGACCGATCCCAGGGGCAGGCTATGGCGGTGCGGGCGGCGGTGGCGGCGGTGGCGGCGGCGGCGGGGTCGGGCTGGTGCTGCTGCAGTCCGGAGAAGTCCTCGTCAGGTCGGTGATTTCGGGCGGCAATGGCGGCGCAGGCGGTGCCGGCGGTACGGGCGGGGACGGCGCGGGAGGTGTGCTCGGCCAGAACTGCCCTCCGGGCCTGCCCTGTTTCCTCTGGGGAGACGATGGCGGGGACGGGTATTATGGCGGCAGCGGCGGCAATGGCGGCGATGGCGCAGCCGGGCTCTATGCCTCCGGCTCCGGCCCGATCATCGTCCAGAACCAGTCGGTCATTCGCGGCGGTGACGGCGGTGCCGGGGGCATCGGCGGAACGGGGGGCGGGGGCAAGAACGGCGGCGACGGAGGCCATGGCGGCAGCGCCGGCAATGGCGGTGACGGTCTCGTCCTCGCCGCCGGCGGAAGCCTGGAGGTTCAGGCCGGAGGACTCGTTGCCGGCGGCAAGGGCGGCGCTGGAGGGGCGGCCGGCGCGGCAGGATATGGGTCGTACAATATCGATCCCGGCCATGATGGCACTGCKGGCCAGAACGGGCGCGGCGGGCGTGCTGTGTCGGGCGGCGGCGGCGTTCGGATCGTCACGGCCGGGCAGATCGAAGGCGGGCTCAATCCCGACGGGTCGCGTGCCGATGCCATCAATCTGAGCGGCGGCGGCAATACGCTGGAATTGCAGGCGGGCTATCGCATCCTCGGCACTGTCGTCCTGACCCGCGACGACAGCAATCCAAACACGCTCGTCCTCGGAGGCTGGCAGAATGCCGGTTTCGACTTCGGCGCATTGGGCAATGCCAGCCAGGCCTTCGGCACCTTTGCGAAGGACGGCCCGGGCACCTGGACCGTGACGGGCGCGGCGAGCTTCAGCACGATCAGCGTCAGGAATGGCGGGCTCGTCCTGTCCGGTGCGGCGGAATTCTCCAGCACGACGGCGGTCATCGCGCCTGATGCGGGCTCCCATGCTGCCGTCACGATCTCCGGTTCCGCGGCCAAATGGAACAATGCGGTCCCCATGGTCGTGGGCGACAGGGGGGATGCGTCGCTGACCATCACGAATGGCGGTACCCTGACCAGCCTGTTCACGCTCTTCCAGCCCCAGCTCGGGATCGCCACGATCATCGGCAAGGAGGCCGGCTCTCGCGGCACGGTCCTCATTTCCGGGCCAGGGTCGCACTGGAGCAATTATTCGGCGCTGTACCTCGGGATCGACGGCTCAGGTCATATGACGATCGCCAATGGCGGGAGCCTCGACAGCTATGGCGAGACGATCATCGGCGGCAAGCCCGGCGCGCCCGGCTCCGATGCCGTCGTCACGGGTGCAGGCTCGCGCTGGACCGTGCATCGCGGCCCCGGCTACCTCGAGCGCGCCGAACTTGGCGTCGGCAGCACGAGTTCGCTGCTCATCTCCGATGGTGGTCGGGTCCAGAGCGACACGGTGGCGGTCGCCGGCAGCCTCGTCGTCACAGGTGCCGGTTCCGTGCTGACCACGGTCAATTCGGATGCCCTCTATCATGGCGTCGAGGCCTTCACCCTGTCGGGGCTCGGCGGCGCAGCCGCAACCGCGACGGTCTCGGATGGCGGGCTGATCGATACCGGCAAATATGTCATCGCCTTGAAGGATTACGGCCCCAGCTCCTTGAACATCGGTGCTGGTGCCGGGGCTCCRGCAGCCGCTCCCGGATTCCTGAAAACCGGTGGCGTGCAAATCTCGACAGCCGGTGCGCTCGTCTTCAACCACACGGCGTCGGATTATCGCTTCGATGCGGCGCTCTCCAGCGCCAGCGCGGGCGCGGGGACGATCCGGCTGCTCTCGGGCACGACGATCATGACGGGCGACAGTTCGGGTTTCTCGGGCGCTGTGACGGTGGCGAGCAGCACGCTCAGGATGGCGGGCTCGGCGCGTCTCGGCGGCGCCATCGCGCTCAATGCTGGCGGCCGTGTCGAAGGCGAGGGCAGCCTGGGTGCGATCACGATCGGCAATGGCGGCACCCTGGCGCCCTCCGGCCCGACCTCGCTGACCGTCAACGGCAACCTCACGGGGAATGCAGGCGGCACCATCAGGCCATCGGATGCCGCCCCGCTCATCGTCAACGGCACGCTGACACTCAACGCCGGCAGCAACTACGATTACCAACTGCGCAGCGCCGACGCCCCCCCGATCGACTCCGCCACGACACAGGTCAATGGAAACCTCGCCCTCAATGGCGGGATACTGAACATCGGCGCCGGTTCTCAGCCCATGATCGGCTTCCATCGTGTCTTCACCTATACCGGTGCCCTCTCCGGCGGCGGCCTCGGCATCGGGAGCACGCCGGCGACCAGCCCGTTCGCCTATGACTACAGAATCGACATCTCGCAGGCGGGCAAGGTCGACCTGCTCGTCCAGCAGAACGGCCTCAACATCCTGCAACTCTGGGGCACGACATCGGCGGGCGGCGCATCCGGCTCCTGGAATGCCGGAAGCCAGAACTGGTTCGACTATGCCGGCGCCACTCCGACGCAATGGGGGAGCGGCTACGGTGTCTTCCGCGGTCCGGGCGGCACCGTTACCGTTGACGGCCAGCAGAACCTCGTCGGGCTGCAATTCGCGGGCGGCAGCTACACGCTGGTCGACGGGGCCGGAGGCAGCCTGAACCTGCGCGGCTACAATAACGGCAGCTTCGTCATCACGACGCCGGAGATCCGCGTCCTCGACGGCGAGACCGCAACGGTCGCCCTGACGATTACTGGCTCTGACGGTCTCGCCAAGACCGGCGACGGCACGCTGATCCTGTCTGGAGCCAATACCTATACCGGCGGCACGGAGATCGGGGGCGGCACGCTTCAGATCGCCGATGACGGCAATCTTGGCGGTGCGGGCGGCCTCACCTTCGACAATGGCGCGCTCCATACGACCGCGAGTTTCACCTCCGGCCGCAGCATCGCCTTGCGCGACACCGGCGCCATCGACACCGATACTGGCACGACGCTGCGGCTCACCGGGGGGCTCGGCGGCGCGGGCGGGCTGATCAAATGGGGCACCGGTACGCTCGCGCTTTCAGGCAGCAACAGCTGGTCCGGCGGCACGCTCATCACGGCCGGAACGCTGATCGCAGAGAGCGCCGGAGCCCTGCCAGGGATGACCGGCTACGTCCTGACCGGCGGCAGGCTCGATCTCAACAGCTATCATCTGGCGATGAGCCAACTCGCCGGCACAGGCGGCGAGATTGCGCTCGGCACGGCTACGCTGACCGTCGACCAGGCCGAGGACAGTGCCTTCGCCGGCAGCATCACCGGCGCCGGACGGGTCGCGAAGGCAGGTGCGGGCACGCTGTTGCTGACGGGGACGAGCAGCTATTCCGGGGGCACGGCGATCCGCGGCGGCACTTTGGCCATCATCGCCGACGCCAATCTCGGCAATGCATCCTCCAGCCTTGCATTGAGCGGGGGAGGCCGGCTGGCGACGCTCGCCGACATCACCAGCAGCCGCGCGGTCACGCTCACCGGCTCGGGCACGATCGAGACCATCGCGGGCACAACCTTGGCCCTCGGTGGGGCAGTCAGCGGCACTGGCAGCCTGGTGAAGGACGGCTGGGGCACGCTCGCACTGACAGGAAGCGCCAGCCATGGCGGCGGCACGACGATTGCGGCCGGCATGCTGCAGATCGGCAATGGCGGGACCTCCGGCGAACTCGCCGGCGATGTCGTCAACAACGCCCTTCTGAGCTTCAACCGCACGAACGACTACGTC